>JAUVES010000096.1 GCA_030594675.1 Candidatus Nanohaloarchaea archaeon | reverse complement strand
TTGATTTTCCTGAACAGCCTAATGCTTTTTATGCCGGTTCGTCTAATTTCTTTATTAATCTTGCAAAAAATATTCCTGCAATTTTTGCTTCAATATATGATGAACATGAGAGGTTTAGAAAATATTTCATGAAGAATAATCCTGACATTATTGTTTCTGATTCGCGATATGGCATTGATTCATCTAAAGTTCCGTCTTTTTTTATATCCCACCAGCTCAGGTTTATGAGTCCGTATATTTTCAAGCCTATGAGTTTTACGGAAGGCCTTCATATGATCTTTAAGAATTATAGGAAGCTGATTGTTCCGGATTTTGAACTGGATGGCATCTCTGGTGACCTGTCGCATAATCTGCTTATTACTCAAAAGAAAAGAGTAGAATATATTGGTGTGCTTTCAGATTTCAGGAAAAAAAAGGTTAATGAGGATATTGATTATCTAATATCTATATCCGGTCCTGAGCCAACGAGGATTGATTTTGAGAAAAAGATACTTAAACAGGTAGATAATCTTGAAGGCAATATTGTTGTCAGCCTTGGCAAGACAGATACTTCAACTCCTGTGGATCTATGTGGGGCTAAAGTGTATAATTACATGGATAAAGATACTCGTGAAGATTTCCTGAACAGGGCGAAGATTGTTGTTACAAGAAGCGGCTATTCTACAATTATGGACCTTTATGCTCTGCAGAAAAAAGCGTTTTATATACCCACACCAGGCCAGACGGAACAGGAGTATCTTGCGAGGTATCTTAAAGAGAAAGGTATATCTGATTTTGTCTCGCAGAAAGAGCTTAATCTTGCTGAAGATGTAGCTGATGCAAAAAGATATAAGGGATTCACTAAAAGATATAATGTGAAGAAAAGTGTTGAAAATTTTATGAATGTGATTTTTGGGTAATTCGGTGATATTATGGTAACTATTATACTTCCTGCAAAGAATGAGGTTGAGTCTATCAAGATGACTATTGATAAGATAAGAGAGATCAAGAAGGATTATAAGATACTTGTCGTTGACGGACATTCTACTGACGGGACTTATGAGATTGCAAAGAAAATGGGTGCTGGGGTTATATTTGACCATGGGCTTGGCAAGGGCGAGGCACTCAGGACAGCTTTTGAGCATGCTGATGATGATGTAATATTTACTGATGTTGACCTTACATATCCTCTTGATAAGATTCCTGAGATAGAGAAAGGCCTTGAAGATTATGATTGTGTTGTAGGATACAGAAATAAGTTTCTGGCAAATTCAATTCCAAAACTGTTTGTCCTGAGCGACTTTTTTTCCCGCTTCATGTTTCTTCTTCTGTTTCATAAGAAATATGATAATCTTTCAGGTCTTCGCGGGCTTACAAAAGAGGCTATAGGGCATCTTAAGCTTAAAGAAAATGGTTTTGGGATAGAGACGGAGATGACTGCCAAGTCTGCGTACCAGAACCTTTCTGTGCTCAATGTTCCTATTGAGTATGCTCCACGGCTTGGAACTTCCAAGTTTCATCCTTTAAAAGATGGGTTTGTTGTCCTTTCATCGCTTTTCAAGTATTATTTCCTGTTTAAGGTCATGTTTTTTAAGCGTATCTTTGGTTTTAGTGGCTATTTGCTTTACAGAAAGAAGAGGAAAGTAAAGGGTCTTGGCTTTTTTGATAATGTTTTTGGTATTGTAAATGAGTACAGAAAAATCTTATTGAGCTGATTGTGTTATTATGGCTGGTGAAAATTTTGCATATATGACTACGAGTGATTCAAATGTCTATGGTGGTGGATGGATAAGAGATTCCACTCTTGTGAATAATCTTAGGCAGATTGGATGTAACATACGGTTCTATTCTACTTTTTGCAATGTTTTCTCTGATGATACGGTCAAATGTGATGGTGTCTATTTCAAGTTACGTGATGTTCTTCTTGCTCATAATATTCCAAAGTATTATGACCTCCCAGCGTTTCCTGAGTTTGAAAATCCTTTGAAGAATATGCCTTATCTTGGTAATTTTAATCTTGGTAAGATTAATATGGATACATTCAATCTTGAGCACTTCTCCAAGAAAGTGCAAAATAATATAGACTTTTTTGCACTCCAGCTTGTACCTAGGGATGTGAAGCAGAAGAAAGAATTTGAAATTTTGATGTCTATGGAACGTGGCATTGATGGGAAACTGAAGAGGGAAGTAGTGTCTTTTGCAAACAGGATTAAGAGAGATAGGATAGAACTTCTTAATGTATGTTCCCTCCATTGGTCAAGAGTGTCTTCTGATATCAAGAATTTGACAGGTATTGTAGATGTTGCGACAATACAAGGATATGATATGATTTATAGTTTTTATAAAGAGGACTACAGGAAGGAAATCGAGTCTATTCTTCATGAGAATGTTGAAGGAGTTGATAGCTTTATCGGTGTGAGCAAGTATTATTCGCAGAAGGCCAGCTCTGATCTTGGGATACCTTTGAAGAAAATAAATGTTATATATAATGGTGTTGACGTTGAGAAATATAGGCCTGTTACTGTCAATAAGGACAACTGCTTTACAATCACTTATCTTGGGCGTATAGATACTAAAAAAGGTGTTATAAATCTTGTTCTCGCAGTAAAGCATCTTGTTGATGAAGGCTACGGAAATTTTAAGATAAATATTGTAGGTAGTATTGACCGGAGAGATTCTGCCTATATCAATGTTGTTAAAGCTTATATCTCTCTTTTTAAGATGGACAAACTTTTTGATTTAGAGTATAATATAACTCTTAAAGAAAAGGTTGAGTTGTTCAACAAATCGGATGTTATCGTTTATCCTACTGCTTTTCCCGAGCCTTTTGGTCTTGTTCCGGTTGAAGCTATGGCGTGCGGAACTCCTGTTGTTGTTCCTGACCACGGTGCTTTTCCTGAAATTATAAAGGAGACAAAAGGAGGTCTTCTGTTCAGGCCTAATGATTCTTATGATCTTGCCAAAAAAATTATAGTTCTTATGGAAGACAAGAATAAGCTAAAGGAGCTTTCTGAGAATGGACTGAGGAATGTAAAGGAAAAATTTGGTGCAAAGCTTATGGCTGAGAGGGCTCTTGAGGTTTATGAGAATTTATTGAACTGATTTATTTTTATGAAAAAATTAGTGTTAATAAATATAAAGCTGGTTGTGAATATACTATTATGAAACTTGACCTTCATATACATTCGGAAAAGTCGTGCGACTCTTTTATGAAAGTGAAGAATATTATAGCTGTTGCCAAGAAGATTGGGCTTGACTGCATTGCAATTACAGACCATAATGCTCTGCCTAAGGTCAAGGCGCAGGAGAAAGATGGTTTTTTTGTTATTCCTGGTGAAGAAGTTCTTACTCAAAGAGGTGAGATTATCGGGCTTAATCTTACTGAAAAAATTAAGCCTTTGCTTTCTGTCGGTGAAACTCTTGATAAGATTAGGGAACAGGGGGGTACTGTTCTTATACCGCATCCATTCTGTGTGATTGAGAAATGCCTTTTATGTAATTATGGTAATATACCAAAACCATTTCTTTTTGAAGCGTTCAATGGAAATATTCCTCTTAATTATTTTAATACTATTGCCAAGAATTATGGAAAGAAGCATAATTATGCGATGGTTGGCTCAAGCGATGCCCATGTGTATGAATATATTGGATATGGATATACAGAACTTGATACAGATGCATCATCTATTGATGATATTCTAAAAGAGCTTCTGAAGGGAAAAGGCGTTCCAGTCGGAGACCGTGTATCTCCTAAGTCTGCATCCCTTGATGTTTATTTTAACTCTTTTACACACCCTCTTGCCCGGTTTATTACATGGTTTAAAGACTGGAGATAGACTTGTTTTTAGATCTGTGCAAGGATTACTGTATAGTTCTTGCCGTAGTATTTTGCGCATTTTGGGCAGGTTGTATAGAAAAAATACATCTTTTTGATATCTTTCTTTTTTGATTTGACATAGGATTCCATTTCCTTTGACCATTTGCCTATGTTA
>JAUVES010000109.1 GCA_030594675.1 Candidatus Nanohaloarchaea archaeon | reverse complement strand
GCGATTGGCTTTCTTATAGACTTCGTCAGATGTCGTCTGCACCCCAAGCTCTACCCTTGTAGCGCCAAGCTCAAGGAACCTGTCTATCTGCTCTCTCTTAGAGAAATCTGGCCTTGTCTCAATAGTCAATCCCACGCACCTATGCAAAGAACTTTCATTAAGTTCCTGCGCAGCCTTAAGGTCAGAAGAATCAGAACTGTTCATCGCATCAAAGCATCGCTTGACAAAATCCTTCTGGTATGCCCAGTCAAGCGACGGAAATGTCCCGCCCATGATGATAAGCTCTACCTTGGATGTCTTGTGCCCTATTTCTCCAAGCTGCATCAGCCTGTGCTCAACCTGGCGATAAGGATCATGATCCATCCTCTGCGCCCGCATCGCTGCCGGCTCTTTTCCTGTATAACTGCGAGGCGCACCGGAAAAGTCAGGGCAGTATATGCATTTTCCCGGGCACTTGCCTGGCTTGCACATGACAGCAACGACAGCAACACCAGATATTGTCCTGACAGGTTTCCTGACCAGGAGTCCAAGCCTACTCTTCTCATCTTTGGCCGCGTGCTCAAGAATCTTTGAGTTGCTTATGATGCCTGAAAGGCTGGACTCTCTTGAAAGCTTTATTTTCGCTTTCCTCAACCCTACCTTGTCCTTTATCTTTCCTGAAAGGATTTCATCAATTATTTTTCTGGCTTCAGCTTTGACAATGTCTGGCATAAAGATAATAATAGAAAGATATTTTTAAAAGTTAGTTGAAATATCTCAGCTTAAAAGCCTGATAACTTCATCAAGATCTATCCCTTGAGAATTCTTGGGTGATTTGATTTCTCTTAATTGTATTATTTTATTAGCCTTTAAAATATCTTTTTTATTCAAACCATGTACAGATCTTTTTTTCTGATTTATAATACCAATTATATCTGAATGTTCTTTTTGGATTTTTAAATGCTCATCATTTAATTGCTGAATCCTTGCATATATTACGCTTTCATTCTCTATTTCATTACTTGACATTTCAGAATCATATTCTTTTCTCAAATTCAAGAAATCACCATTGCTTGAAATAAAATCATTAATTTCAGATTTCATCTCTCTAAATTTAACGCCTTTTGCTTTTAATGTTCTTCTGATTAATTTATAGAAATCCAAATAAAGAGCTTTTTCATCCTTTTCAGCATTTTCCTTAAGTTCATTGAATTCTTTAGATTGTTGGAAATTTACAAGTTCATCAAATGTTTTATACTTGAATTTTGAGATAATGTAAGACAAGGGGGAGAAATCAGACTGTTTCAAACGATTATATGAATAATAAAATACATCTAATTCCTTACCGATTATATTATCAGTTCCAACAAATGCTGTATCTTCATTTCCAATCCCATCAGTTAAACCTTCATTCTCTAAACTTTCTATCTCTGCCTTAAGGTAATCAATCTCAGATGCCTTTTTATCACGATCTAAAACCAATTTACGCATATCATTGAAAATATTCATATTTGTCTCGATAGAAGAATATATTTCATCCAAATGCTTGATATCTCCGAAAGAATCAGAAATTATTGAAAGGCTCTCAATATCAAAATCAGCAATGCGTTTAAGTTCACTGTTCACTTCAAACATATCAGATAACTTAGGAATATTTAACATATAATCATCATATAATTGACCCATTATTTCAGAAAACTCTTTACTTGCCGATTCAGTAGCATCAAAAATCTGCTTATAAAGAAGCTTGTCAAAATAATCAAAAAGTCTTTTGTATCCTTCAGATTGAAAACCATTATCATCCATAAATGACATTATGTTATCTTTCACATCCAAAAAACGCTTATGTTTTATCTTTTTTGGATTAAGAACTCTCTTTGAAGAAGCAGTACTGCAAAGTTTACGGTAGGGATTTGATAAATCATACATTGTCTCAAAATCTTTGAATGTTTTACTGTCTGTAAAAAATCTAGGTATATTAAGCGAAAGAACATCCCTTGATAACAAAATTTGATCCTTTTGAACAAGTTTTTGAATATTACACAAGGATTCTTTTCTTTCAATATAATCATCTAATATCAATTGTAAAGATTCCATTCGTTTCTTAAGGTTTTCATAACCACTGTTAAGGAAATTCACATCATCATGCAATTGTTCCAGATTATCAAAAGAATATATCCTTTTTGCGACTTCTCCCTTTTCAAGTACTCCTTTATCTGTAGGCAGATATATCCATAGATAATTTATAGATTTATCTTTATAGATAGTATTAAAAATTAATTTATCTATATACTTCTGATTTATTTCTCTAATATTAAATGTACCATCAGTATTATCAAGATGTATACTAAATGCTTCAATGCCCGACATAAAAATCTAAATGAAAATAAAACATTATAAATGTTTCTACAGTTATCACTACATAAAAACAAAATAATAACATTAACTTTAACAACAAACAAACTCTAAAAATCTCACTTAAGATGTCCCCAGATCATCTCAAACATGGTCTGGGCGAAATTCTCGCTGAAATGATCGCTGGCACTCCAGAAAGCTGTGTCCTGGCTCTCGTGTGTCTTTGAATCATCAGTGAGCCCGAACATCACCTGCTTGCCGTCAACAATCATCATGCGCCCGACAGGAAGCTTTTTGCCGGATGATTTCAGATCCCTGAAATCGGCAAGCTCAGAAATGATTTTTGCCTCATCCTTATTTGATGAAGTGACAGGTGCCGCAACTCTCAGCTTTATCCCGTTCTTCTTTGCCTTCTGAAGTATATTGGAATGCTTGTCAACAAGAGTCTTGACGCCTGACTCGGTCGTCATGATATCTATGCTGTTCTGTGCGCCCTTTATCATTGAGTTGACATGCAGGTTCATTGAATAGTTGCCCTTGAAAGAACCGGACAGCTCAGAAGGATCCACAAGAGAAAGACCACTGGTGTAAAGACTGGAAAGCTCTTTCATAGAATCACTTGTTGAGAAAGCGCTCATCCTTGTCACAGTCCTATCGAAATTATCTTTCAGTATCTGCTTTGATTTCTCTATCGCCTCAACAGGATCAACCGCTACATACTGCATCGGTTTTGCATGCTTGATTATGACAAATCCTTTCTCGCCCAGACTCTCAAGAACATCATACGCCCTTGACCGGGGAACAGAAGCAAGCTCTGAAAGTTCTCCCACGTTGGATGTGCCTCTCGCGATCAATGCCGCATACAGCTTCCTTTCATACAGGTTAAGACCTATGTTCTTCAACGCATCAAGAGTTTCCTGGCTTATCATAATAATCACACAAAATCAGTTACACTTTACAATTTATATATGTTTCTGTACGGTGGTATATATAGATTGCTGTTATTAACTTATAATTAATATTGGTAGATTAGATATAAAAAGGTATATGAAAATGTTTCAACCCCGTCCCCTCTGCCCGCCATAAACCATAGCAATCTCATCAACAGTAGACGCATCCTCAGCCATCCTGTCATCTCTCAGGCGCACAAGACGGGGAAAACGAAGAGCAAACCCGGACGAATATTTCGTAGATTTCTGTATCTCCTCAAAAGCCACTTCAATAACAACCACAGGCCTGATAACAACAGTTTTACCTTTCTCTTCAGTTATATGAGGCCTCAAAAGCTCAGTGAGCTCTCCAAAAGAAGTCCCTTCCTCAGACTTCTCCTTTATCCCTGTGCCCATCTTGCCGATAGTCAGGTATTCACCTGAATCAGAATCATAGCAT
>JAUVES010000007.1 GCA_030594675.1 Candidatus Nanohaloarchaea archaeon | reverse complement strand
TTCAAAAATAAATAGTCATTCCAAAATCTCCAATGATGCCAGTCCTTTTATGGACAGGGGATGCGTAGACATAAATAATGCCGTTTTCCCGGTTCAAGACTATATCATCATGAGGCCAGGTCTCTTTTGGACGAAAGTTCTCACAATTCAATCTGCAGGTCATCTTATCCAAATCAGTACCGAATAATACAGCAATGCCATATGGGGGAGGTGAATACCATCCTTCTGAAAAAATGGAAAAGTCTTTGTTCATCTCATCCAGCCATCTGTTACGCAAATCAGCTTCAGATACTGTTTTGTTCTCAAGTAAGTCACCCAAGGCAATATATAAGCTGTTTGCGGCAATATCTCTGGTTGATTTACATACTTGTAGTTTTTTTTCAAGAGCGCTTAGTACCATAGAACTTTATTATTTCCATAGATTTATATGATTTTTCAATAACTATTTACCCTTAAAAGAGTATAAATAGATATTACTCAGGCAAATCGCTCTCTCTTGAAATTCCATTCCCCAACCTGCAGAACCACCCGGTATCAAAGACAATATTAATGACCTTTCTATATGCATCAGAATCAAGACCTTCACCATAGAAAAACAGCCGATCCGCCTCAGGCTTATAATATGTAAGGTAAAGCACCATATCACCTGCATCATGCACACAGAACTGCACCTTGTAAGACCTGCTCCATACATCTTCATCCAGTTCATCAAGACTGTAATGCCCCATATGATCAAGCAGGTCTTCATCTTCCTGGCCAAAAGCAGTATTCCTTGACCTATAATATGTGTAACCATCTTCACAGGTAAGAACTCCACAGGCAGCAGACGGCTGCACTGATTTAACTGCCTTATACAATTCCTCAGCAATATCAGTAAACCTGGAAACCCCAAATGTCCCAAAAACCTTATCATGGCTACGCCTTAAACAATAATCCATATCAATCAGGATATATCTAAGAACTTAAAATTTTAAAAAAGAATAAGAAAAGACAGAGAATTCTTCAGTGTGAATATCCATCTTTAACATCATATTTCCCCATTCCCCTAGCAAAACTTTCAGCAATCATCTTTTTTTCATCTACATCAAGTCCCTGTTCATAAAAAGATAAAACATTAGGTTTGTATGGATAATATATAAGATCGAACCACATACCATTATCCTTTTTGATGTAAAATTGTACACCATAAGATTCATCCCATATCTCTGGGGTCAAATCTTCAAGATCGCATGTAACCCATGCATTTTCAGCACCAGGTTCCTCAAATATAGAGGTGCCCGCCCCATCTATACAGTAAAGAGCATTAGCTTCATCATAAGCTATACCATTTTTTTCAGCAACCTTAAGCAAATACCTAGCAGAATCTTTGAATTCCTCAAAGCTGAAGTTGTCATATGAGTCTTTACGCCATCCCGTCTTCTTGACCCAGTCAAACTGCAAACAATCCTCATCAACACTTATATTTCTCTTTTTACTAAAAAGCTGCATAACATATCACAGACCTAAATAAAGAAGATTAACTTTATAAATAGAATCAATCAACAAACGCCCTTATCTTCCCAGTATTCCAGTCATTCACAACTCTCTGTGCAGCCCTTTTCAGGTCAGGAACACCACCTTTCATAAGCAGCCCTCTCTTCCGAGCAATGACACCTAAAACATCACCACAGGAAATCTCCTCATCAGAAAGCCCATATAACTCAGAAATATTGCTATACTTAGAACCGACAAGAGTCTTGATGAAATCTTCAACATCATCCTCAATATTCTTCATCTTCTCAGGTCTGCCAAACCCTTTAAGAATATCAAGCTCATCATCAATAGGGACAACACCAGGTGTATCATAAAGCATAATGCTTGAAGATATCCGTATCCACTGCTCGCCGCGCGTATGCCCAGGAACAGGAGCGACACCGGAGACATGCTTGCCAGCAAGAAGATTGATAATACTGCTCTTCCCAGTATTAGGATACCCGACAATGCACACTTTCACATCATCCGCATCAGGTGGCCGGAACATGCTTATCATCTTGCGCAGGTGCGATGAGCTCAGCCTGTCTTTTGCAGATACATGCACACAAGGATATTCCTTCCTGATCTTCTCATGCGCTTCACTAACATACTTTTCAGGAGCAAGATCACTTTTATTGATGACTATGACCAGTTTCCTCCCAAGCTTTTCAATGATTTTTTCAAGCTTCAAAGACCGCGTCATAAATGGTGCCCGTGCATCAACTACCTCCATCACCACAGAACTGCATCTTACAGACTTAATTACTCTATTCCATAACCCCATAATCCATATCTTCACAATACAGCTTTATATTTTTGACATGGTGCCGAAACAAACATATATATGTGGAAAAAACAAAAGATACACATGGATCTTCTTCAGATGCTCAGAGACAGGGTAAGGCTCAAGTACCAGGACCAGAACTTAAAAAAGAAGCCAGAGCCAAAAACGAAAAAGAAGCCAGCCCCAGCCAAAAAGAATGAAGCAACAAAAAGGCCAACAAAAAAGAAGTGAACACCAAACATTTTTATTTCTCCTACCCAAGATAATAATGAGAGTACATGACATATCTTGAGATAATACTTATCACAGCAGCAATCCTCCTTATCATATATCTTATAAAAAAAGAGAAGGATTACAACGACCTTAAATACCGTTTTGATAACCTCACAACTGATATACGGAGCTTAAGGATAAGATTTGGCAAGCAGATAGAAGAATTCATTCCCTTCTTTGATGATCTCTTCCCTTATGACAGGAAAAAGTTTTACGCATTAGGCCAGCCTATAGATGGCATATACTTCGGCGATGACAAGATAGTGTTCCTGGAATTCAAGAGCGGGACAGCAAAAAAGACAGCAATGGAAAAAAAGATACAAAAACTCATAGATGAAAAGAAAGTAGAGTTCAAAGAGATAAGATATAACAGTGCAAGAAGACAATAAGTGATATCATGATAGTCACGATAGGAAACCCGTCAATAGATACAGTAACATTAAAGGGAGATACAAGAGTGCACCCCGGAGGTGCAGCAGTCTATTCAGCAATCTCAGCATCAACACTTATGCCAACAGCGATAGTGGGGAAAGTAGGCCAAGATTACCCTCAGGACTACTTCAGCCTTTTCATAAAAAGAGGCATAGACTTATCTGATCTGAAGACAATAAAGCAGAAGTCAAAAAATTTTGAAATAAAGATTGACAATAACTTTGAGGCAGAGTACCCTAACTATGATGTAGATATAGACAAGAAACTCACCGCGAGAATGATACCCAAAAAATTCTTAAGGGCAGACATATCTTTCCTGATAACCCAGATGTCACCGAAAAAGCAGATAAACATAGTAAAATACATAAGGTCAAAGACACCAAGATCTCTCATCCTTGTAAATACCCATTACCCTTTTATAAATGCGCATAAATCAATATTTCCAAAGCTTATAGAACAGGCAGATATATTTGTGGCAAATGAGATAGAGGTTCAGAAGCTCACAGATACCACACGGACAGATATAGCAACAAGCATTCTCTCAAAAAAGTATCCAAAGACAATAATAATAGTCACGTTAGGGGGGCTGGGGTCAATAGTGATAAAAAGCAGGATGGTACAGTTCGCCCCCACAATATACAACGCAATGATAAAAGACCCTACAGGTGCAGGAGACACTTTCTCAGGCGGTTTTCTTGCATCATATCACAAGATAAGAGATCCGGTAAGGTCTGCAATAGTAGGAAACACCTTGGCATCAATCAAAAGCTCAGGAAGAGGATACGATAAGCTGTTGACATTAAAATTCAAAAAAGTAGACGACTTATGGAACTATGTCATGAAAAGGTCGCACAATATCGGGTCGCAGAAGATTTTGAGTGAATTCTGACACTAAAACACATATATGTGTCACCTGCCATAATCAACACATGCCGAAACTGACAGATAAAGAAAGAAAAAACATCTTAAAGATAATAGACATCCTAAAAGCAAACCCCAATGGCCTGTGGATACGCGAGCTTTCAAGGCAGGCAAAGCTCCACATGGAAGTTGCAAGGCGGCTCATCATGAAATACCCGCAGGTCTTTGAAGAATATGCAGACTTCACACAATATAAGATAAACCTAAAGCTGATACGCCTGAAAAACAAAAACATAACAGAGAAAAACCTTGATATTGCAGTTGGGTTGTAATTTTCTAAGACCAACATATATATACAATCCCGAACAATAATCTCAATTATGGAAAAGGTATCAATGCTTTTTGATCGGGCTACAGCATTTCTCACAGATGAATTAAAAACAAAGCAGCAAAAGATACTAAGGGATCTTGCAATCCTTACAACAACGCAGATAACCCTGTTTTTATTTGTTTTCTATGTAACATTATTCCATAAGGATCTGCCGCTTATCACCAACATCAGCCTTATATATTACATAGTGCCTCTATCTTTCCTGTTTATGTCAATGATTATGGTAAATAAGTATTTCAAAGCTGCAGGTGCAATCTTCAAAAGCATCTATATCCTCGTAAACTTGTATCTGCTTGCCTTTGGCGTACTGATAATGGTTGCATCACTTTATATGCACAATATAATCGCCCCTATCACAGGGACTATATACATAATGACTCATACTTTAGTATACATCCTGCCAATAATTATTTATATCCTGGTGACATTTAACCGTCTGATTATGCTTACAAAAAATACTAAGAACTAGACCCCTTCTTTTATCTCTTTGATTATCCTGCCAAAAGCAGGTCTTGTTATCAAAACACCGATAGATACACCGATTATTGTAGTAAGAGCAAACCCTTTAAGTGCACCGGCACCGATGAAAAGAAGAGGTGTCATAGCCGCAATAGTTGTAAATGCAGCAGTAAATATGATAAAGAATGCATTCTTAAGTTTTGCCTTAAGGCTTGTAATCATTTTTTCTTTCCTGCTGCTCTCATCAGTGATTATTATCTGGTCATCAACACCAGTACCCACTGCAGCAATGATGCCTGCAATTGCAGCAAGATCTATTGTCCAGTGTATAAGTGAAGCAACACCAAAGATTATGAGCACTTCACTTAATGATGTAAGAAGTATAGGTATGACAATCCTCACATCTTTATACCTAAAAAATATCACAATACTTACTGCAAGGATTGCAAATATAATAGCAAAGATAGCAGTCTTCATAAACTCTGCACCAAGTGTAGGGCTTATCCTGTCAATCTTGACAATTTCAAGCGTGGTAGGCAAAGCACCGGATTCCATAATTGCCTGAAAGTTTCGCATATTGTCAATTGCTTCCTGCTGGTCATCTCCTGAACCGCTTATTGTAACAGTGCTCTCAACATTTCCTTTCAGCCCGGAACCGATTCGAAGTGAATCAACCATATTATTATCAAGATAAAGATCAATATCTTCAGTAAGATACCCGCCAGTAGTGCCAAAATCAATAGGTATTTTCTCAGTAATCTTTGCAAACCTTGTTGCTGCATCTGAACTGACCATTATCTGGAAACTGAACCGATACCCGCTTTCAACTGGCTCAATCCTTGTATGTTGAGCATCATTGAATACCTTTACAATATCTTCACCAGAATATGCAAGAGCAGTAAGCTCAACCGTCTTGCCGGTAAGATTTGTATATTCAAAAGATACACCCTCAAGATTGATAGTGTCATTCAGATCAAGAAACAGGCCATCAATAGATATTGTCTTATTATCAAGCAACACATCATAATTGCTGCCAAAATCAAGAACCCCTGAACCATCTCTGATTTCAACATGCCTTTGCACCTTGGCTTCAAACTTACCCTGTTGTTCAAGAATATTTCTTATGTCATCTTCACTAAGACCTGCCATCTCCACCTGTATATATTTGGAGCCTATAGAAGTGATTCGTGTCTCAGTCAATCCAAGAGAATTGACACGTACATTAAGTGTGGTAATTGTTTTTTTAATAAGAGAAGCATCTTCAGGTTCAATAAGTGCCCGCACCCCTCCTTCAAGGTCAAGTCCTCTTTTTATATTTGTAGTTATGATAGCAGTCCCGTCAGTACCTATAGTATATACTGGACCGATAAATATTACAGAGACTAATATCGTTGCAATAAGCATCAATATCCTCCAATCTTTGATAAGTTTTCCATAATTCATTTCTTTTTACCTTTTTTCTTAGACCCTTTTTTCTTCTTTATTTTTGCCTGCCGTCTCACATATCTGGGTTTTTTCTCTTCTTCAGCTTCCTCTTCTTCACTGTCCTTCTCTTCTTTTTTGAGATACCACCTAAGGAGACCCACATTCTGAAACCATGTAGTTATATAGTCAGCAAGAAGCCCGAATATGATAACAAGCGCAATGCTGTCAAGCATATCAGATGTTGAGACAAAAAACAGCACAGTAAATGCAATAATAGCAGAAGTTGTCATAGTGACGCCAGTCTTCATAGAAGACATGACCCTTTCATCAAGTGTTCCCTCGCTTTTTCTCTTGATAAGCCGCGTAGTGAGCAGTATATCAGTATCAACAGAATAACCTATAAGCAGAAGAAGTGCAGCAAATGTTCCAAGGCTAAGGCTTATTCCAAAGATATTCATAAGCGCCATTGCAAAAAGTATATCTACAGCTGCGGCAGATATGATTGCAATTGATGGTACAACTGATTTGAAAGTAAGGAAAATCACAAGCCCCATTAAAAAGAAAGCAAAGATAATAGCAATCATTGCTTCTCTCATAAACTCTGCACCAAGAGATGCCCCGACAGACTGTATGCTTATATCATCAGGATTATAAGACACACCGCTGGCATCAAGTATTGTACAGGCATCTTCCTGTTTTATTACACTCTCACATTCCAGCACAATGCTTGTCCCGGAATCGTCTGAAGAGCTTCTTACAACAGCACTTCCAAGATACTCTTTAGCAATGATCTCTATGGCACCGATATCAACAGATGTATCAGTAACAACCACAGAAGCTACAGTACCTCCCCTGAAATCTATACTTTTGTCAAGAACACTACCGGTTGTAGCATAATGATAACCGATTACAGAAAAACAAAAAAGAGTAAATACTAAAGATATAAGCAACAGCTTTTTGTAATCAGTAATCATATTCATCTATAACACTCAGTAGAAATGTATCTAAAATTTCATTGATAGTTTTATATTTCTTTTCTTTTTTAGTTCTATATTTTATCTACTTTATATATAAAAAATAAAAAAATCAGCACTTATCTGGATGTTTCAGATACCATCAATCGGGTGTGCCGTAATCAGGTATAGATTTCTGTCTCGCTAAAAGCATATGCCTGATTTTACTCAACACCTACATATTTAATTACAAGACTCACAAGCAATAGGTCCATATATATCTAGTTTGTCTAATGATTTAACTCCTTGCTCCCATGCTTTCTTATAATAATCGATACTTTCTGCTTTATTTGACTTTTCATCTACTTCATCATAATAGTCCCAGCCTAAATAACACTCATCTTTTGCATCTCCATTTAACGAAGCACAATCAAGTTCACTTAATAACACTTCTCCTAAGAACCTGCTGTCCTCAACTAATATATCTTGAATTTCAACTAGTTTACTGCTGATTTCAGGTATGTCTTTTATTGGCTCATCATTAATTTTCTTTCCTTTAAACCCTTCAAGTTTTTCAACAACAGCGTTTTGATTGTCATATACAACATAGCCATCTATTGTATTTGAACTGCTCTCTATGTAAAGATAATTTTGGTTCACAATACCATTTACTGCTGGTGTTAAATATTGATCAAGCACATCCCAATATTCATCTTCGCCTATTTCAGAGCCTGATGTTAATAGCTCATCTTCTAAATCTAAATACTTATTTCTTGCTTTTTGCTTTAGTTGTTTTGCAGTACAGCCTTGTTCGTTAACGTCTGCTTCTTCTGGCGTATTTAGGCACATATCATCAGTACAATCGTTGATTCCATCGCAATCAGCATCAGTTTCCCGTCCACATATTGCTTCATCAATGTTGCCATCACAATTATTGTCTTTATAATCGCATAGTTCTGGTGCATCGGAATAGATCGTTGCATCTGCATCATTGCAGTCTCCTTCACACTCTGTCATACCATCTAAATCATCATCTATTTCATTTGCTGGAAGGACACCATCGCAATCGTTGTCTTTTCTGTCGCACAACTCAAATGCACCAGGATATGTCTTATTATCACTATCATCACAATCTCCATCGCATTCAGTATCATATGTATCATTATCAAGATCAGTAATTATAGCATAATACACATTGCAGACATTTTCAGTACAATTACATGCATCTGTACAATTGTTAGATACATCAGAATAATTGAGGTATGTACCATTATAGCATCCATCCAGAGTATCGCATTCTGTATCATTGCAATCAGCAGCAGTTTCACACTCTGCCGAACAAGTATCAATACTGCACATATGTGTGTACGAATAGTTTCCAATAGTGCATAATCCAATTCCTAAACATTCGCTTAAGAAAGCAGGTGCATAGTCCCATGTTGATGGATTATCATCCGGGTTATGGAAACACATTGCTATTTCAGGTAAGCTATCGTTGCTACAATCGTAATCTTGCGTCTCATCATACACAACACTGCCGTTTTCATCACATATAGCACATATACCTACATCATTTCCTAAACTTGAGCAGACACTCCACACCCCATTTGTACATGTTTGATTGTCAACACAGACACCATAACCACATTCCTTAGTGATATTTTCATCAATATTACCATCGCCGTTATTGTCTTTGCCGTCACACTGTTCTGGAGCATTTGGATAGCATGTTGGGTCAGAATCATCAAAATCAGTACCGCCACAAGATATATCTTCATAACCATCTTCATCGTTGTCTATGCATACAACACTATTTTTGTCAGATAAATTTAAGATCTCATCATATGTCAATTCCCTATTCCAGATTGCAAAATCATCTACATTTCCATCAATTGCATGTATGTTTGGAGTGCCTAATGTCATAATATAATAATCATTTTTAACTATCCCTTGTCTCGTACAATTATCTTGTTGTTTTACCCCATCAATATACATCACAACATTATCGTTCTCCTGACGCATGAAAACATAATGATGCCATTCATCTGTATCAACAGCAGAATCACTGAGTATATCACAACCATCATAATACACTGCCCCATTGTCCCAGAATAGAGTAAATCCAATTTTATCATCTTCTCGTACTTGACTATTCCATCCACCATAATGTCCGGAATTTACAGCCCACATAATCCTGTCGTACATATTTGGTCTCAGCGAATCCAATTTCATCCAAAATGAAAAAGTAAATCCATCTGAAAATTCAAAATCCGAATGGTCGTATATTCTAACACCAGAATTATCATTAAATAATTCATATGCACTATCCAGATCACCATTTCTATCTTCTATCAAATTACAGTTTACAACTGAACCATCATGATCTCCATAGACATCATTTGCATTACCTTCAAAAGGCCAAAATGAAATCAAACCATCACATATGTTATTAGGACAAATTAGAGCAGATGCACACACATCAGGACAACTCCCCCCACAATCAACACCTTCCTCATCACCATCTTGAATTCCATTGCTGCAATGATCCTGAACATCACACACGCAACCCGAGCATCCCAGTCCACCACAGTCTTCAAACATATTTTCCCGAACACCACAGGAATTATACCAATAGACATCACCATTATAACACTCTTTATATGTTTGTGAAACACAGTTTGCACAGCTTTGCAATTCTAATCTATGTGCATAGCCAACATAATTTTGATAAGATAAATGGAAATTTCTGTCAAGATTCTGTACAGCAACATATGAAGTCTTAATTCCTGTACAATTGCCATCTATAGATACCGTATATTCAGTAGGAAGTCCATAGTTTATTGTAACATTGAACAGATATTCACTTATGATATCTAACCTGTATGTATGATTTCCGTATGCATCAACATATCTATAATACATATAGCTACTGTTTTTAAGAATAAAAAAGTGATTTCTGGGAGCACCATAATCATTAACAAATCCAAAACCAACAAAATTTTCTAATCTATTGGTGCTGTGATGTAAATCACCTAACTTGCCGCTGAACCCTCCCCACAATTCCTGCTGTGTATTAGGGTCTGTGTGGGATGTAGCATGCCATTCAATAATATAAGAATCACCAACTTGGCTTGTATGAGAAAACGGAGCATAAATCATATCATATTTATCTGCAGTATCAAAATGCAGATCCACACCAGATTTGTACATATGATTAGCGTCTGTTGTAGTAAAATTTTCAGTCTGGCTTGAAAAAAGGATAGTACATCCTTTACTTTCCCCAGCATAAGCCAAAAGATCCCGAACTACATTTTTACTGACCATTGTCTCATCTTCAGAAAAATACTCATGAGATGATGAAACAAGGCCGCTGGTCCATATTGATAAGCCAACACCTTCATATATAAACCCGCGCGATTTAACTACATCACCAAGAGATGAGCTGGTGCTGGTCATCAAAAAATTAATCACACCCTCATTCTGTGAATTTAAATAATATGCTGCACCGCAATGACAGGGTGTGCTGTCTTCACGCCAGAGAACATCACCGACCTCAACACTTGGAAGAAAATCATTATTTGAAACAAGAACATAATCTTCTGTATGGCCACTGTAACCATCAGCACCAAACCAATGTTTTATGCAGTCAGAATCCATTGCCTGGCATAACCTTGGAGGAACAGCACCAGTAGTCCAGACTTTACCACCACTCATAATATAACTCTCTAAATAAGTTTTCCATTCAGGATGATTGATTGCATCATATGAAACAACCATGACTAAACTATAATTAAAAATATTATTATTGACATTGTCTGCAAAATCAATATCATATCCTTCCTCTTTGATAAAATAAGAGCTAGTGTCATTAGAACCTACATATAATATGTTCGCATAAGCACAACTTGTCATAAAGACAAATACAAACAGCAATGTACTGCACACTAAAACGATATTATTTTTCATAGCAATTAACCCCAATAAAATATATATACACCTAACTGTTTATCCAGCATATAAATAGATTTCTTTTAACTGTGTGGTTAGAACTATAGACCTCAATCTCAGGCATTCAGAGGTGGTAATAAGAACAAATCAAAACATAGGAGTCCATTCATCATTATCTTTTTTCTTTTCTTTTTCATCTTTTTTAGAGCCGAAATTAAGCATCCTGTTGAATGCTTCATCTCTTGAGATTTCATCTTCCCTGTTATTGGCAGGATTGTTTACAGAGGCATTCATCTGATTATCTACACCTGCAACCTCTCTGTTAGGCTCAACTGGATTAGTATCAGCTATTCGGGTTTCAGGTGGTGCACCAAATCTATTGTTATTCGGAATATTAGAGCTTGGTACAGTTTCTCTCTGTGGATAAGGATAAGGTCTTTCTTCTTCTCTCCTTTCCCCGGCAAATCCATTCCCGATAGGTGGGTTAGTTTCAGGAGGCGTAGCAGGCGTAGTCTCTTCCTGTCTATTTTCGTCCCCTCCGCCAAACATTGAAAATATAGACGGTTTATCTTCCTTCTCAATAATTTCACTCTTTACTTCATTATGCTGATCTTCATAGACATCCATCGCCCTTTTCTTAAGTTTTGCAAGCTTGCTTGTAGATGCAGCAGAATCAGAGCTGAACAGGTGGCCGTATTTACCTTTCACAGCAGGTATTCCTTTTTCCTGCCCTTTTCCCTTCGCACCCCAGGCACCCATAGGTATCTCAACTTCGCCAGGGCGAACATTCTTGCGTCTATCCATAATCCTTCTGTATCTACCTTTCTTATCTTCCTTCTTTTTTGAGAAAAGCGTGTCAAATTTATCATTTTCCCCATATCCAGTAGAAGAGTCAGCATAATTGTTCATATCGCGCCGTCCATAGTTTACTTTCCTTTGTCCTCGCACAGCACCATTTTTAGACAGGTTAACATAACTCCCAGAAGACCTTTTCTTCTTTTTCTCAAGGCTGAACACAATTATTGCAACTCCTATAATAATCATTAATATAAATATAAAGTATTCCAACATACAACTTAATATTGTTCGTATGAATATTTAATGATTTTCATTCAATTTTGCCAAGGTGATCAATTGATACGTGTGCTTGTTACTGAAAAAGTAGATAATGATGCATTATCTTTGCTGAAAGAACAAAAAAGCATAGATTTTTCCATAAAATATACAATGACTGACAAAGAATTACAGAGCAAGATACCCAATTATGATGCAATCATCATACGTACATATACAAAGATGACAAAAGATGTAATAGATTCTGCAAAAAACCTGAAGCTTATAGTCCGTGCAGGTGTAGGCCTGGATAATATAGATACAGCATATGCAAAAGAAAAGAAGATAACAGTAAAGAATACACCCAAAGCGAATTATATTTCAGTTGCAGAACACGTTTTTGCCCTTATGCTCTCCTTATACCGCAACATAACTTTGGCAGATAAATATATACGGGCAGAGAATGGCTGGGACAGGAAAAAGTTCATAGGCTCAGAGCTCAACGGAAAGACATTAGGTATTATTGGCCTTGGTCTTATAGGTTCTCAGGTGGCAA
>JAUVES010000095.1 GCA_030594675.1 Candidatus Nanohaloarchaea archaeon | reverse complement strand
AAAAAAGCAATTTCATAAAAAGAAAACCGCAAACCTCACCAAAACCTTTTTAAACTTTACCCTTTAACATTACTTATAATTCTTAACAGAACAGAGATATCAATGCAGAATGGTGAAATATATATGAAAGTTCCCGAAGAGATGAAAAGGTTCTGCCCAAGCTGCAACGCGCATCAACTCCACAAAGTCAAGAGAATAAAGACAGCAGGCCGTGCAAAAGCAGGATTAAAAAAGAGAGACAGGCACATAAGAGAAAAGTTAAACCTTGGTTATGGCGGAAGCCCAAAACCGCTCCCGGCGAACAGTAACAGGTATGGCGTAAAGACAAGCCAGAAGATAATGTTAAAATACACATGTACAAAATGCAACAAAGCACACCAGAGCACATCCCCTAAAAGATCAAAAAAATTCGAGATAATAAAGTAATAATGGTGACTGAAATATGGTTGGAAAATTCCTCAAGGTAAAATGCGCAAAATGCAGCAATGAGCAAAACATATTTGAAAAATCGGCAACACCGGTAAAATGCCTTGTATGCGAAAGCACACTTGCAGAGCCCACAGGCGGAAAAGCAAACGTAAAGGCAGAAATAATCAAAAAACTATAGATCATATTAATTCTGTCCAGTTAACTGGAGACTTCGATTATGGATAACACAAAACTACCAAAAACAGGAGATATCGTAATTTGCGAAGTATTAAATGTCAATCCAAACAGCATATATGTCAAGATAGAAGAATATAACTTGAACGGCATGATCCATGTATCAGAATTATCAACAAGCTGGGTTAAAGATATAAGAAAATTCGCAAAAAAAGGGCAAAAAATGGTTCTTAAAGTCCTTCCCCAAAGAGACAACAGCAGGATAATGAACCTTTCCCTGAAAAGAGTAAAGCCATCACAGAAACGGGAAAAGCTTGATGAAGTAAAAAATGAGAAAAAAGCACTTAACATACTCAAATTCATAATCAAAAAACTTGATATCCAAAAAGACTCAGAAGATTACAAAAAGATACACCAGGCATTGATACAAGTATACGGAACTCTCAACAACGCATTTAACACAATATCATTAGAAAGCACCGACTCAAACCTGGACAAATATTTGACAAAAGAATGGATTCAGACAATAGAAGAGATATCAAAAGAGAAGATAAAGCCCAAAAAGCTTACAATAAAAGGCACACTCACAATAAAGATTACATGCAAAGATGGAATAAGCCTGATAAAAAAAGCATTAGATATAAATAATCCTAACTTAAAAATAAGATACATAAGCGCACCGAAATACATGATAGAATTTGAAGGTGACAATTACGCAATAATGGAAAAAAATCTCTCAACAATCATAGACAACATCTCTGAATTTATAAAAAGCAACAAAGGCACTTCAAATTTTGCAAAGGTGTAGGACATGTCAAAAATACTCCTGTGCAAAACATGCCATAAATACACAATGAAAGACAGATGTCCTATATGCAGCAAAAAAACAATAAATCCTGACCCACCGCGTTTTTCACCGCAGGACAAATATGGCGCTTACAGAAGAAAAATGAAAAATCAGATAGAAAAAAGGACTGAATCAGATGAATAACACAGAAATAACTGTACTTAGCAAACCACTACTTAAAAACCCTATAGTTATAGAGGGGCTGCCAGGTGTAGGCTATATAGGAAGAAATGTGGCAGGCTACCTGATAGACACACTGCAGGCTAAAAAATTTGCAGAGCTTTATTCATACCATTTTCCGCCAGTAGCAATGATGGACTCAAACAAGAGCGGAAAGATTAATGCACTAAAAAACGAATTTTACTTCTACAAAGCAAAAAAGAAAGAAGAAAAAGATATGATAATACTCATAGGCGATGCGCAGAGCATGGACCCTTTTGGACATCACGAAATTGTAGAAAAGATTATAGAATTCATAAAAGGATACAGCCCGGAAATAATCATAACTCTTGGTGGATTCGCAACAGGGAAGATTGAAAAGAAAAAGCAGCGTGTCTTCGGTGCAGCTGCAAAAGAAAGCACAATAAATAAATATGAAAAGAAAGGCATCGTTTTCAAAAACACAAATATAGGTCAGATAATTGGTGCATCAGGGCTTATTGTACTTGAAGCAGAAAAGAAAAATATAGACGCAGTCTGCCTCATGGGAGAGACTTCAGGAATGCTCCTCTCTGATCCGAAATCAACAGAAAATGTACTCGAATTCCTTGCAAAAGACCTTCATATAAAAATGGACATGTCAAAAATTGAAGAAAAAGTAAAAGAGACTGGCGAAGTGATTAAAAAGATAGAAAACCTTCAGAAAAAGCTCACATCACAGATAATGCCAAAAGAAAAAACAAATGAAGACTCCCTCGGTTACATAGGATAATATTAATAAAAATATTGATAAAAACAATTTATGGTGAAATAGATGGAAGAATACACAAGATTCGAAAAAGCAAGAGTCATAAGCGCAAGAGCTCTCCAGCTTTCAATGGGTGCTCCAAGCATTCTTAAGAAAGCATTAATTAATCCGATAGATACTGCAAAAGAAGAATACAGAAAAGATGTCATACCTATAACAGTTATTAGACACTGATATTCTAAAATATATATACGCCCCGGCACCAAATTAAAACAATATGATAATACACGAGCTACACGGAGAAAAAGTTCTTGACAGCAGAGGAAACTGGACAGTTAAAGCATATATAAACGGCACTGCAGGAACAGCACCAAGCGGCGCATCAACTGGCTCACATGAAGCCAGAGTAATGCCTGCAGACAAATCTGTAAGTATAATCAACAGCAAGCTTCAGCGCCTTGTAGGAGAAAGCTTCAATCAGGCAGAGATAGACATACTTCTTGAAAGCATAGATGGGACAGAAAGATTTGAAAAGATAGGAGGAAATACAGCAATAGCAGTTTCCTTCGCACATTTCAATGCAATACACAAGTCTAACAGGATAGAGAAAGAAATATTCCCTTACCCTCTTGGAAACATATTTGGAGGGGGAGTACATGGAGGATCATCAACATTCCAGGAATTTCTAAGCATCCCGGTAAAAGCAAAAACAATATATGAAGCACTGGAAACCAATGCACAGCTTCATCAAAGGTTAAGAGAAGAACTTAAAAAAAAGACAAAAATAGTAGGAATAAACGATGAAGGTGCATTGACAGCAGATATAGATGACCTCAAAGCCTTAGACATAATCACAGGCATTGCAGAAGACCTGGGATGCAGGATAGGGCTTGATATAGCAGCATCTGAATTCTTCAAAGATGGAAAATACATATACAGATCTTCAAAAAAAGCACTTGCACCAAAAGACCAGCTGGACTTCATAATAGAGATTGCAGAAAAATACAAATTAATATACATAGAAGACCCTTTTGAAGAGAATGACTTTGAAAACACAGCAGAGCTCACAAAAAAGATAGGAGATAAATGCCTCATCAGCGGTGATGATCTCTTTGTAACAAATGAAAAGCGCCTCCTTAAAGGAATAAAAACAGGTACAGCAAATTCAATAATAATAAAGCCAAATCAGGCAGGCACAATCAGCATGGCTCATGATACTATATCACTTGCAAAAAAACACGATTACATCCCGGTAATATCACACAGGTCAGCAGAGACATGCGACAGCACAATATCCCGCCTTGCAGTCTTATGGGGTGCTCCGATAATAAAAGCAGGAGTCATCGACATGAGAATATCAAAGCTGAATGAGCTCATACACCTCTGGAACATAGCTGAAGATCCTAGAATGGCAAAGCTGGGATTCTGAAAGCAATAAATTAGAGCCCATAGCCAGCAATTGCGTATAACTCCTTGTTATATGACATTCCGCCCGCCGCATGACGACAATGATATAAACAAGTGAAGCAAATAAAGCTTATGGATTGGAAAGAGTTTTTGAAACCAAATATCAGTAAAGGCGTATTGTTCTTTGTACTAGCAGGAAGTATAAATTT
>JAUVES010000113.1 GCA_030594675.1 Candidatus Nanohaloarchaea archaeon | reverse complement strand
TGCAGGACTGTTATTGGTCTCTTGTTTGATACGAGCGCAGATTTTTCCTCCCTGCTGATATTCGCTATCTTCACTGCCTCTCCAATATCTCTGACCATTACTGCAAGAGGCTTGCTGGGTCTTCTGATGATACTTCTCAATTTAACGACAGAATCATCATTTTCTGCATCGCAGCATAGATGATACCCACCTATGCCTTTTATAGCAACAACCTCTCCTTTTTTTATCTCCAGGCAGGCCTTCCTGATAGCCTCATCAGATCTTGCAGATATTTTGCCATCATAAGACAGATTCAGTTCAGGCCCGCATTCAGAGCATGCAATTGTCTGGGCATGGAATCTCCTATCAGACGGGTCTGAATACTCTTTTTCGCATTTTTCGCACATCACAAACTTTGACATCGTCGTCGTTCTCCTGTCATAAGGCGTGTTCAAAACCATAGAAAACCGCGGGCCGCAGTTTGTGCATGTGGTGAAGTAATAGCCTTTTCGCCTGTTTTTCGGGTCTGATATCTCAAAAAGGCAGTCATCGCAGATTGAGACGTCAGGAAACAAAGAAGTAGATCCCACGCCAGATTTTGATGGTACTATCTGAAAATCCGGAAAAAAAGAGCTGTCAGTATCAAATCTGTCTGTCTCGACAGTCTCTATATGTGCAAGCGGCGGCAATATCTTTTTGTCTTTTATCACAGAAGCAAAAGACTTGTCATCAACAATTATCTCAACACCTGAACTTGTATTTCTCACATATCCTTTAAGCCCGCGCTTTTTCGCCTCGCGATAGACAAAAGGCCTAAAGCCCACACCCTGCACAGCTCCTGTAACAGTTATCTTGTAGAACATCTTACCAATTAGTAAATAGTCAGGAAAGTTTAAAAGGGTTTCAAGTGGAATCGAAAATGAACAAGTTATGCATCAAAGCAGGACAGCATAGTCATTATACATGAAGCAAATCTCTTGCACGAACCCATTTCCTGCTTTCCTCAGACAGGTATTCCTGATTTATTTTCCCGTCAATTATGATTCGCTTGCCGTCAACAGTTACTGTCGCCGGCCCGAAGACCAGATCCAGATGCCTGCCTTTTCTTGTCCCTCCGAAAGATATATTGCTCCCAAGCCCCACATGAGCAGTTCCAAGTATCTTTTCTTCCTGTATAGAATCAGGATAGTCAAACACCTTATCATAAGGGCAAAGACCGAATGCCAGCTCTCCTACATGATATAATTCCTCATCATTTTCTATCAGCGAAAAGAATCTTTCAGCAGGCTTGTCATCAACAGGAAATATTTTCCCCTGCCTGACTTCAAATATCGCATCATCCCCTAGAGCAGATAACCCAAGATGCTTTACTTTTATGTTGGAATGTACAGAGCCATTGACAGTATTTTCTATCAGATTGAAAGAATAAGCCTCTCCTGATGGAAAGTTGCCGCCGTCGCCAGGCTTCGCATAAAGACCGCTTTCAAAGCCGATGCTGGAGCATTTTCCTGAAATATGTGTCCCTTCCGGCCCTTCCAGTTTGATAGCTGTCCCTTCACCAATATGTTTTTTCAGGTCCTCAATCAATGTTTCAAGATATCTCGGGTCTGCCAGGGCAGGGCCTTCTTCCAGCATCTCCAAAGTTCCGGAATACGCAGCCATCCTTTTCATTTTCACATATTTGGCATCGCGCCTTTCTTTTTGATGCCATATGGATTTCCCAAAGAAAAGAAGAACAACATTATGCTCATCATCCAGCAGTTTCTCTGAAAGTTCAGCAGGAATCTTTTTGCCGTCATAGTCTATGCTCATGACAGAATAGCAGATATCTTTCTCATCAAGATGCATTGATACTTCATGTACCAGCTCTTCTCTTTCAGGGTCGCTCGCGATAAGAACCTTGTCAGTTTTCTTTATGCATAAGACATTGTCCAGAAGATTATCAATCCCTTCAACTGTTCTGTTCATGATAATAAAAAGAACTTATATACATATTAATGTTTTCTATTGTTGTTGAATATTAATATTCGTCTGACATCAAAAATATATAAGGCACATCAAATAGATATATTTATATGGAAATAAAAGCTTTTTTAAGACCAGAATGGAAAAAAATGATACTTCCTTTGATATTTATATTGATTTTTATGTTTTTAATATACTCAAGTTATACTATTGCTTCAATTGGTGACGATTATATTTGTGAGTACTGTGAGTTTACAGATATAATATATGATATTCATAATATTGATCAAAATGACACATTAACAATAAATCAAACAGTAACCAAAATCGAAAACTTAAGCAATAATTTTAAACAAGATATAGAAAAAAAAGAAATAATAAGCACTTATGGTTTAATTTTTATTGGACCTATGATGATTATCAATCCAATATATCCTGGACCGTGCGAATTAGGTGATAGCTTATTAAATACTGATTTTTGTGTTTATTACACTAGCGAAGAAAGTTACAATTGTCTTGATGATTTATCTGAAAAAATCGAAAAATTTTCTGAAAATTCTCCCATAATTATGATGATAAGTTTTCCAGAATATAAGCAATTATCTATCTTCAATATTGTAGCTAATCTAATATTTCTTTTCATAGAAGGATATTTAATTTCATCAATTATTTTGTTGATATATAGAAAATTAGATAAACTTATAAAAAAATAACTATCAACAAACCCTCGCCCCATCACCAATCTTCTTATCAACACCTAAAAGAACAACCATTTTCCCCTTCTCGGCAGCTAAAAGCATCCCCTGCGATTCAACACCACGAATTACAGCAGGCTCAAGGTTCACGATAACAGCAATCTGCTTCCCTTTGATTTCCTCAGGCTTATAATACTTTTTCATCCCGGCAACGATCTGCCGCGTCTCAGTACCGATATCCACAGTAAGAACATAGAGCCTGTCAGCATCAGGATGATCCTTGACATCAACCACTGTCCCTACCCTTATCTCAAGCCTGCTGAAATCATCATAGCTTACCATAATATCACCTATCATTTTTCCCCTGAAAATTCCATCTTAAACTTCTCAACATCTTCCTTCTCTATCTTTGCAAAAAGTATCTTTGGCTCGCCAAGCTTCTGCCCTGCTTTCAGCTTATGTTCAAGCCCGCCTTTTGATATGTTATCAGTAAAACCAAGCTGTTTCCACAGCCTCTCAGATGCAGAAGGTAAAAAAGGATATAACAGCTTGCCTATGGTTGCGCTAAGCCCAAGGCATACACTGATAACAGCCCCGCACCGTTCCTTATCTGTCTTCACAAGCACCCAAGGCTCATTCTTCTGAAAATACTGGTTTGCTGTGTTTGATATCTCAAGGACATTCTTCAGCGCTTCCTTAAGGTTAAAGCTCTTCATATTGTCAGCATAATTGCCCTTCAGCTTTTCAACACTCTCAAACACTTTCTTATCATCAGAAGTAACTTTTCCGGAAGGCACCTTGCCAAAATTCTTTTTAGCAAAAGAGAGTGTCCTGAAAAGGAAATTGCCTATGTTAGCCACAAGCTCATTGTTTGTCTTATCCATCAGGTCCTGCCAGTCAAAGTCATAGTCCTTATGCTCAGGCAGTGTCGCAGACAGGTAAAATCTCCATAT
>JAUVES010000122.1 GCA_030594675.1 Candidatus Nanohaloarchaea archaeon | reverse complement strand
AATGCCAAATCAAGTACTCATCAACAGAATATCCATAACTCTTTTTCTGTCCTTCATGGTGACATAGAGGAAGTCGTTAGAGGTCCAATTACTGGTGCGGGTACAGCCAGGACCACTAATATTCCAATGGATGGTGGTACCCTTGCTGTGATACCTAACAATACCAGGATAGAGGTTAGTTACAATGACGGGACAACCACTACATTATCATGGTTACCGGGTACGACAAGTTATGAATACAAAAACATGATCGCGGCATATGAGAACGGAGCTGTGTTCACTAAATACCCCACCGGTTCGATAATGGAACAGGAACCACTTATATATGCGGGAAAGTTAAGCGGAAGTAATGTAGGGGTGATGATACATGTCATTAATATTTCAGGTGCTAATACTTCAACCAGCGGCAAAGGTAAGGGCAATGTGAGGACCTTTGCAGTAGATGATGGTGTTAGTAAAATTTACTCAGGAGAAGTAAACACTATATACATTAACATTACCAGCCAGAATTACCAGGCATGGAACCGGTATCTCAACAAAACAGTTTCTAATGCGGGTGCTTCATATTCATCTACTATCTTTCCAGCTACTGACACTGTAGCCGCAGAAATCACAAACCCGGTTTTTAGTCTGAGCCTTTCAGTCCATGAAACAAAAATCGAGTCAGTTGTGGGGTGATTGGTTACATGCGAACACTGCATAAAGATTCAAGCGGACAGGCCGTTCCCATAGATTATATCCTGATATTCAGTATGTCAGTCCTGTTCTTTGGGATTATGATCATAGCATTTTCATCAGTAGTGGATAATTCTACACGTCAGGCTATATATTCAGAACTTACAGATGTGGGCAATCAGGTATCATCTGCAATTACAGATGCGTATTTATCTAATCCAATCCAGGGTCAGTTCGTTTCGGTTATGGACATCCCGGTTATGGCGGCTAATAGTGAATATTTCATTGATGTTACTGATGAGGACCCTTATGGTTCTGGACAAAAAACTTTGAGGTTAAAATCCAGGTACAAGGATGTAACAGTGTTCGTCCCATTGAGCAGTATAGATGAGTTGGTATCTGTAAATGGTTCTGTCTCAAGCTCTTCAGGAAAGATAATAATTACCAATAACCGTTCAGATATCTTAATCACACAGGGTTGATTTATATGGCTTTTCTACATGACATGCGAGAAGAAAAGGCAATGGTCAGTATAGATTTTCTTACAGGTGTAGGTGTACTGTTGATGGCTTTTTTATTCGCATCTTATACCATATCCAGTGTTATGACACCATATTCCGGATACTCAAAAGAACTTTATCCTGCAGCTGACAGGGCGGCAACATTATTAGTAAGAGATGCAGGATACTGGACAGATGGTAACGATTACGGGACTGAATGGAATACTGTATGGAATGAAAACCAGACTTATGTCAGGAAGATCGGTTTAATCAAATCTGATGGAAACAATACAATTGATTCTCGGAAATTGAATGTGTTTATGCAAGAGCATACAGACGTTAGTGGCAATATATCATGGTGGGAATATCCAACATCTTCAACCGATCCTGCAGAACTGGAAAATGTGTCCAGAACGTTAGGTTTAGGTAGGAATAAATTCTATATCCAGATACGCCCGGTCAATGAATCCCTGATTAATGTATCTGGGGCAAATGCTGCTGCAATAGACGCTGTTGGAGAACAAAGCGATGTTGTGGCCGTGACAAGACTTGCGACGACCGAGCTCACAACCTTTGGACAATTTGATGGTGCAGATTTATTAGGTCATGTTAATCCAACTAAAATTTTACTTGTGTTAGAACCAGAAGATTTTGACCTTATTACAAACGGCATTACATTTAGCATAAGTAATTGGATATTTGATGATGGGAATAATGAATCCGTTTTTCAGTGGATTAAAATTGGGGATGAAATTAATGCCGCCTATGAACTTAAAGATTCAAATATGTTAAAAGATGATGATTATACAGTATTTAAAAACGGGGTAAATGTAACTGATTCAGTGTCTTTTTTGTTCAATAAGACAGACATACTCGAATTCTTTATACCGTTGGAAACCCTGGATTCCTTCATTCCAAACAGATATTCATCAGGAAAACCTATTTACATGCAGCTAAATGTAAAATCAGAAGTTGAAATTTCTAATGAAGGTATGACAAAATTCAGCAATACTAAACGATTAATAATATATCCAGTTAAAATGACCTTATGGACCTGGTAAAAAAAGCACAGGTCATGGTGGAAGAGTCTGGTTCCATATCATTTGGGTAACATTTGCCAATGGATATATTCCATCAGGGTCTATGTAAGTCACATTGACGTCGTAGTTGTTGGTGTTATTAAGTCCACTGATAAATATCAGGTATTCAGTCAACAGTCTGTTATAAGTAATATTTGATGAATCCCAGGAACCACTGCTATTTATTCTGTACAAAATGCTGATGTTATTATTGTTGTTGAAATCACCACTATAAGGTGCAGATACGTTGATTGTACTAATGCTGCCGTTTATCACGGCGACCACACCTGCTCCGGTACTAATGTTCCCTCCCAACCAGTAATATGATGGAGGTGCATCGGGTGGTGCAGTGGCATTGTGTCCAAAGAGACCGTCGGTCACGCTCACATAATATTTCCATGTGGTATTTATTTGGGATATCGTATGGTTGTAGATGGTAGTATTGTATTGAACCCAGGTCTGGCCAGTATAATTTATCGCATACCATCCTGAACCGTTGTCCAGCCATAGAGATATGTCAAGGTCTTCTCTATCCTTATCCGTGACATTAAACATGATGGTTACATCCCTACCACGTTCAGTGGTCAGGTTCGTGCTGGAATTTACTGAATCGTTCGCTATGATATATTCAACTGAAGGGGTCCAGTTTGCTGCCACTGCATTGGGGCAGCAGTTGGATAGGTTCGAAGCATGCAACACTTCATCGTAAACCACTATTGCAAAGTAATACCTGCCAGGCTCCAACCCCATGACAATACATTCCTGGGGAGTACCATTAAAGTCTGGATAAAAGTTAATAGGATAATTGGTAGCATTGGCAAATTTTGCCATTGTATCAATAGATCCACTGGAATACCTTAGATCATAATCTGATGCTTTCCCGATGTTAGCATCATCTCCATGGGCTGTCCAGTTAAGTATAATTTCACCGTCAGTAACTCCTGTGATGGCATTCAGGTCTGTGATACTGCC
>JAUVES010000019.1 GCA_030594675.1 Candidatus Nanohaloarchaea archaeon | reverse complement strand
GATAGCATAAGTTGCAGGGTTTGATATTTTCGGGCAGAAACCATCAGGCACGCACACTTTCAGGTCTTCATAATATCCCTTGTTCTTGCAGTTTGGCGGAAGTATCACCTTCTCCCTCTGCGCAGCATAATTTAACTGTGTCTTTATGTACACATTTTTTATTGGATCCGGATTTTTCTTATTCCATTCAGAAAGTTCTTCATCAACTTCTTTAAGAGACCATCCACATGTCATAAGAAAGTTTGTAAGTATGAATATAGATCTTTTCCTTCCATCTTCAACCCCCTTAAGAATATTAGTAATGCATGGCGGGAAAAACTCTTTAGGTATCTTCTTCACAGGCCCTTCAAACTTTTTACCATCATATGCCTGCACACCTTTTCTCTCTCTGGCTTTAATCTCTTCCTGTCTCTCTGCCCAGTCAATTGTTTCCATCACAAGTGTTGCTGCTTCATCTTCTGCCCAGTTCTCAAGAAATCCCGTATTTCCTGTAACATTCTCCATTTTTGCATCTTCAAACTTAAACTTCAAAATATCATCCTTTTCAAGCGGCTTGCTCACAAGCCATGTCTTTTCATTAAATGAATAAGGAAGACGGAACAGGTGCCTAACTCCCCAGTTCTCCTCAACATCTATAATATTATAAGGATTCATCTCCTCAGACCCATTCCCCTTCATAAGCTTTGCAGAAGATGGTTCAATCTCTAAAAACTTCTCGCAAAGTTCCTTACGTATAAAAGCACGAAGAAACCCAACCATCTGCCTGGGAAGTTCAGGATAAAGGTTGCTGACGCGAACCCCGTTTATCATCTCAGGAAATGACTTATGCGATACAGCAACATGTATACCTCTACTGCCACTGAATTTCGCTGAATAATTCTTGATTCCAAAAGTCTCAAGCGCATCAATAAGCAATAAAGCAGTAGCCCGTGCATATCCAAATCCTGCATCGCAGTCTATATCAAGAATGAAATCCCAGCCGGACCGCAACGGATCAAGCTCTGCTTTCCGCAAGTCATTAGATATAGCAAGAGGATTCTTCCATATCTCCACAGACCCGTGAAATGATGTAGCGCCCCCGCGAACCATAAACTCAAGATCACCGATAAACGGCGCAGAACAGGGCCTTTTCCCATATTGAATAGCATTATATACAGGCACAACCTCCTTACCTTCGCACACAGAAAAGAGGTGCGCAAGAATCTCAGGCCGCAGGTAATACTCCTTTATCTTTTCAGGCGAAGGCCTTTCGCACTTAGGGACTTTTTGATTGTCCATGACTTATTATTGTCTGAATAGTTTTATTAAGTCTTTTTATGGACCTGAAATATAATAGACCCATCAACACTCCAAACAAATAGAATCCTAAAAATGTTTAAAGCATTAACACAATCCTTACTTTTATATCATCCATGATAAAGAAATCTAAGTATGTTAGCAACAGTCCTGTCCTCTTTAAAAGACCCGTCAAGGCACAGCTTCTTGACATCATAAAAGTTCATCCACTCGTATGTTATGTTCTCACCAGGTTCAAGCATCTGCCCGCTGTCACTCAAATGGAATTTATCAGCAACAAAATAATACATATCCCACAGAACAGTAGGACCGCCAGTACCTGAAGTGGCAAAATACTTTATATCATCAATGACAATGCCTGTCTCTTCAAGAGCCTCTTTCTTGGCAGCATCCCGGGCGAAATCTTCCATATCTTTCCCGCTGTCAGCAGCAGTTCTGTATTCTTCAAGAGAATCAAACACTTTCCCTCCCGGAAGCCTGAAGTCCCATCCCTTTATCTCTGTCCTGTACTCTTTTGTGACAAGCATCTTATTGCCGTCCACAATAATCACGCGCACACCCGGTGATCTCCTTGCCAGTTCAAATATCTTTATCTTATTTCCTATCTGCATATCCTGTTGGATAATATCAAAAATAAGTCCTGAATATCTTATCACAGCAGACCCGACAGGTTTTGGGATATTGTTTTCCATACTTATCACTTCTGTTTGATTTTTTATAAGTATTATTAAGTTAGATTTAATAACTTTTACAGTTTTTATCTTTAAAATATAATTATCTATATCAATTATCAGCAACATCAGATTTATTTTATCCAAAACTACAAAAGTGCTCTCCCCAAAAATCATCCAAAATAGCACATACTTATAAACTATTTTTCACCCCACAGTAAAACCTTTTTAAAGTTAAATACCAATTATTACATGTGATAATTCTATGCCTGATGAATGCGGTTCATGTAGTGCACCCGATACGGCAAGTAGTTGCCCATACGGAGTATTGCCGACAACAATATCTACAAAAACAGCGATAACACCTGCATGTCTGGGCGACCTTTCAGCATATGGTGGAGGAAATGCAACATCAGGAGGTGCAGCAGATCAGATATACAGTCCACCCGTAGTAAACGACCCATATCTTGAAAAAGCCCTTAATGCAAACACAATAGATAATCTTATAGATAAAACATCAGTTACAAGTGCATCAAATCTGCCTCCGGGTTTGGCCGAGGCGATAAATAACCAGATATACAATCCACCCGTAATAAAAGACGCATACGGCAACAGAGCAGAAGCTGTTGTGCAGGAAGCAGCAGAGACATATACTAAATATCTTGAAAAAGCCCTTAATGCAGACACAATATATGACCTTATGAAAGCCACAACAGTCACAGGGACAGATCAGCTTCCGCCAAATATTGGTGGTCTGATACACACAGAATATGGAATCAACCCACTGACAGGCGAAAAGACACCAGTCCAGTCAGATATTTTCTATAATAATGAACTTCCAGAATATCTCCAGCTCTACGCTTTACTCCATGAATATACTCATCTTGGAAACACACCTTACACAGACTTGCCTCTTGCTTTCATGGAAGGTGACTCAGAATATATGGCAGATAATCTTACCGACAGCTCTATAAATTACCCCTCAGATCCGACATACCAGGAATGCGATGCGCTCATAACAGATATCTACGAGGCAATAGGTAAGGGAGACCCAGAAAAAGGGCGAGAACTCTTCTACAGCATACTGGATAAGAACAATGATTTCGTAAAGACTCTTGACTCTTTTGAATCATCCCTGAAAAGTATAGGTGGCATAGACCACATATACAAAGTACTTGATATTTTGAAGGAGGATCTGAATGCAAAATACAGCCAGGACTCATACAAAGAAATACCAAAGGATACACCATATACACCCCAGGACATATTGGATGGCATGATTGGAAATCACCCGGCAATGCCCCAGACAATACATATTGCCCGGATCGGAGAAAAAGAAGATCCATACAAACTTCTAAAAGATGCTGAAGATATTCTTAAACAATATGTAAAAATAGCCATGCAAAAAGCACCAAATCCACAAACTTTCTAATTGCTACAGGCACAAATCTATATAAGCGCACCAGATAAATATTTATAAGTAATGATAGATACCTATATTTCTAAACTCAGGAAGTTATTTAATGTACAACAGTAAAACACGACCCCTATTAAGAGACATCACAAACAACGAACTAGTAGGCGATATATTCTACATAACTCTTGGCATATTATTAGCTCTTCTTATATACACAGGACTTAAAGTAGCCCTTGATACCCCGGAACCCATAGTAACAGTAGTCTCTGGCTCCATGATTCCCACCCTCCAGATAGGCGACATGCTTGTCCTTAAAGGTGTAGACCCATATAACATAGAAGAAGATGATATAATCGTCTACTACTATCCTGCAATGAATCGTCTCATAATCCACCGTGTCTTTGAGATATATGAAGGAGGAACTTTCAGGACTAAAGGTGACAATACCATAACAAATGCCCAGCCAGATAAATGGATAGTCCAGCCGGAATGGATAAAAGGCACACCATTATTAAGGGTGCCTTATCTTGGATACCCTAGAATACTTCTGGAAAAAGCAATACAGATAGTTATTTGAGGGATGAAAAATCAAACATAATCCAGCCCTGAAATATTCCATAAAGAAATATGTTCATCATCAATAAGAAAACCCAGAGAAAGATCAGTCCCAGGCGAACTCTCAGTCACACCCTTTATTTTCTTTCCTGATGAAGAAGAATAATATTTGAAATCCACAGAAGAATAAGCATTCTGCAACTCTTCAGGAAGTTCCAGCACAGATATAAAAGATGCAATGCCTATAGTCTCATTTGTAACATTATACTTAGATGTCGTATTAAAATTACCTTCAAGCCTGTCCAGGAAAGAAGGTCCTAAAACATCAACAAAATAACAAGAGTCATTCAGCTCATCATAGATATACGATGACCAGACCTCATCATCAGTCATGACAATTGTAGGTGCAAAAGTCAGCCCGGATAAGTTTGACAAAGCAGAAGTTGCACCAAATATATAATTAGAAAGGCCCGAAGAGCTATCCGATGCATTCTCACTTACAACTCCAAAGAAATTGCTTGCATTATTAGCACCTGTAGGGATATCAGAAACCACAAGAATCTTTCCGGACGCATCAGGATCATCTATATCAAAGCTAAGGCGCCCGCTTGTCCAGTTCTCATTATCAGAATACTCAAAGCTTCCACCGTCCGATATCTTCATCCCGTGATATGGATATTTTGTAGTGTTGCATTTTTTGATAAGCTGCCTAAGATATCCATAACTTTCAATAGATATGAATGGGTCTTCTACAAAACCCACATCAATTATGTTTTCAGAAGATATGGATTCATTGAACTGGATACTGAATATAAGGCAGAACACAGATACATTCACCTCATTGGAAAATTTGAGGCTGAATGGACCATCCGGTGTAACATTTGAACTTATAACATCAATGTTCACAGCTATCCTGTGCAGCTGGCCAAGATCATATATGTTTGCTGACCAGTCTTCAACTGATGAATTTTCCATAAGATACAGTGTGTCGCCGTCACATGTGCCATCTCTTACAAGCGTCGCAAGATTATCTCCCGCAACCCCCAAAGTGTAATTGCCGTCATGAAGTATGTCATCAACAAGTGCAATGATTGATCTTCTGCCGGAGATATATACGCTTCTTCCAAAATCCTGCTTAGCACCCTCCCTGAAATAAAAAAGCTCATCTGTACGTAATTTTTCATCTATATTCAGGTTCAGCATATTATTAATATCATTGTTTGAATTTAGATATAGCAACCCTCCAAGTGTCACAAGGATCATGACAGAAAAAAGAGAATACACAAAACCTTTCCGCTTCAATGCATATTTACCACCCATTTTGATTTCACCTATTTCCACATCTCAAAAGTAAGGTATGCAGGCCCCCACATCCACGGCACCTGTGATATAGCTATTGCATCATTCTCTATTGATGTAGCTTCCGCATACTCCCCAAGAACAGCATCAAGACGGGAATTTGCATCAGCTATTGCTTCAGCTTTTGTAGGGAAGTTGTCTCCATATCCCACCATAGATGGCACAAGTATGCTGACCTCAAAAGTAGATTCCGGCAGTATCGTGTTGCTGCTGCTCCCTCCCAGGAATCCGTCCCTGGCCTTGATCCAGTTGACTTCACCCTTGTTAAGCCTGTCCAGTGGAACATATATGTCAGTAGGTACAGCCCTACCAGTAGGTGATATAAACATCTGGTAATCACTCCATTTATTTCCAAGCCATACGGGTTCATTTTCATCCTCATTCCACACAGCAATTGCAACCCTCCAGCTGTAATATTGTGCAAGGTGTATGAATGCTTTTGTAATTGTCCTGTCAGGAAGTGTAAAGTTTGCCTTCTTGACAAGCTCCGGACCGCCATTATTGAATTCAAGAACTCCTGTTACTTCAATCATTCCATACTTGAGTATACCGCCCGGGACAGTATATTCTAGTTCAATATATGATGTATTGAGTATTTCGCAATCACCAGTCCCACCAACCACAGGCAAGCTTCCCAAAGGATTTATATCAAAATAAACACCCACCAGATTTGTCTCACCAGTGCTGTAATATGACCCATTAACTTCTGTGACATGCATATGATCTATAATATCTCCAAATGAAAAATTAAGAGACGGGCTTGGTGGAGGCGAAGCGTCTGAGTGTATCTCATCACCATTTATCCAAACGCTTGTCTTCTTATCTACATAGTTGCCTCCTACATGCAGCGTCACATTTGTTATGTTAGCACCCTTTGGTACGTAAAAAGGAAGGCTCTGCCATGCAGCCTCATGCCCGACAGTATTGTCAAAATAGAATTTTTTCTTTAATGGTTCATAAAGCACATCTGACTGATGCTGGATTTTTATATACATCCCAGGATGGACATGCGAATTATACTCACCGTTATTGATTATTATCTTTATATGGTTGCTCCCATTTATGATTGCCTGTGTAAGCTTGGCAGAATTTATTGTACCATATGCGCCATAGCCTGAGCCAGCATTATATACATAGTATGTCCAGTTTATATCAGATTCATTGAATGATTCATTATTGACCAATATTTCCTGTACAGAAGGATAATAATGGAATGAGAGTACAAATTCTGCATCACTTACAGTAGTATTTTCTGGAATGTCAAAATACTTGTCAATCGTAAGGTTTGCCCCGCTCCATCCACCGCCTGCAATGCTGAATGTGACAACCTTGGTAGAGTTCTTTCTTGCCTCAACAGCCCATGCCGAAGCGACATAACTGTCAGATGGTATATCTTCTTCATACCCCGAGATAATCCTGTAGCTTGAGACAGAAAACCTGCTCATATTATAATAAGGTCTTGGATTTGATGAAGTATGTAAAATAGTATCATTCCCTGCGCCTTTTATTTTCATTGTATACCCATAATCCAAAGGAATGACATCTTTAAAGAACTGGTATATGACTTCTGAAGCATAATCTGTATGATTGTACGCCCATAATTTGCCGATAATATCAGGAAGCGTTTTATTGATATCCTCTTCATTCACTTCAGTATTCATAAGAATCTCATTCCTGAGAGTCTCATTTATTTGTGAAAACTGCATCCGTGAAAAAATGTTCATGCCATCTGCTGCTGTAAAGTGAAGCTGCTGGTAATTTGTCTTTTGCTGCAGTGGGCTTATATTATAGTCAAGCACAAACATATATCCGGCAATGACAATAATAAGTGCAAGCAATGCATCCAATGTAAATATAAGCCCAGCTCTTCTTTTCATTTCGTCCACAATGTATACTTCAATATTCCTTTTTCCGTAGTGTTGTCATCAGTTTCAACAAGTACAATCCTTTCAAAAGGTGTGATAAATGTTGCATTCATTTTGATATCTTTGCCAAAAGTATAATATGTACTGTTGCCTTCAATAGTCAGGTTAAAATCATAATATGCAAGCCCCCATATATATGTAAGGTTATCATAGCTGATATTTCCAAGCATGTCAAGCTTATCATTATCCAACACATTGGAACTGTCTGCAAGGCCGATAAGCTCAACATTTGTTTCATTCCAGTCATAAGGAGGATATCCTGGTGTTCTTACAAGCATATCAGTTATGTAAAACACCTTTTTTTGCATAAGATCAGATTCAAAACTGGAACTCTTATCCTGTGCGCTGTTGAATGCAAAATAACAGATATTTATTATAAAGATAAACACAATTGTGCTTAGAAAGAAATCATGCGTGAATGTCTGTCCCCTGCGTATCTTTCTTATATTCATATTCTATCATTCTCCATATATCTCAACAGAATCGCCTAAAATAATTGCAGGCAGGTTTTTTCTCTGGAAAAGATGTTTCCATATATATCTTTTGAGTATGTCTTCAGAAGCGCTGGGATAAGAGCTTGTCTCCGATGCAGTAGATGGATAGTTAGTAAAGCTTATGAAACCTCCGTAATAATCGCATCCACTGAGCATGATCTGGCTATCTCCTTCATCAGCCTCAACACACGACATTGTATGTACATATGCAGCACCCTGGTCAATATAGCCAAAGCTCATAGAGTTTCTGCTAAGTTCTGCTTCAATATTATGAGTGTATATAGTAGTCTCAAGATGATCATACTGCTGATGGTTGCTGGAGCTGTATCCTGCAATTGGAAGATCTGTAGTAAGATCTTTGCTTGGTGTAAATATAAGCAGTGTATTATTCTTTTCCATCCATGAGTTCAGATTAAATGTAGGGCTGTCAGACTGCCCCAGTATGACTGCATTCTTGCCTGCATCCACAGCATTCTCATTCATGTTTGGAGAAACTGTGCCAGTGTTTGTCTTTGACCAGTCAGATATCCATCTGTCATTCTCAAGACCCGTAAGCACATTTTCCATCTTTGTAGCATTTGTATAGTAATACCCTATATGAAAAAACTGGACATCATAATCTATATGTAGCGTAGATGCAGTCTTGGATTCATTCTCAGAGCAGAAATATATGTAATACATCCGTACCTCTCCGACAGATAGACTATTATTGACCAGCCAGAAAACATCCAGCGTAGCATTCGTACTTTTATTATATAGTGAGACTTCTTCCTTTATTATAAGTTCAATATTGTCAAAGTAAGCTGCAAGCCCCTCTGTTGTAGTATGTCCATTAGAGTCGCTGTCCATCCAGTCAACCTTACCTCCAAAATCAATGTAATACCATCCGGAACCAGTTATATATTCAGTCACCTCATCTTCAAAGACTCCTGATACAAGCGCATCCCATCCATTGTTAGGATCATCAACTGAAGCCCATATATCTGGTGTCGTATCAGAATATGCATGGCCTGTATCAAGGTCAGAGCCAAGATAATTCATGACTGTAGAATTGCCAAACCTTGCCTTTATCCATGCGCCCTCTTCAAGGTCGTCATCTGCATCGTCAGCATAATAATCAAACGAAAGAACTGCTCTTCCACCTCTCTGGAGTATA
>JAUVES010000041.1 GCA_030594675.1 Candidatus Nanohaloarchaea archaeon | reverse complement strand
GTACTGCTGCTATTGATTCCCCCCTTAGTTCTCTTCTTATTCTTTCGTTATTTTCTTTGAGCAATTCAAGTTTGGTCTTATCAAGACCAGGGAGATATGTGAATACTGGAAATTCTATATTTTCTTCTATGAAAATTTCATATAATCTGTCTCTTATTGGTATGAAAACCTGAGGGTCAAGATGTTTTTCCATGTATTTTATAAGATTTTCATGGTTCCAGTTTTGTGCAACCTCTATCAATCCATCTTTTCCTTTTTCATTTGCTATTGCGACAAGAGCGACTGTTATAAAGTAGTTTTCTGTTATCAGATTGAACTTGCCCTGCTCTACTGCTGAGTATTTTGCATTGTGCGATATGGGTATGCCACCTTCATCCCATACCAGAGCCAGCATGTCTTTATCTGTGGAGCTGTCACCGATGCAGATTGTGTTTTTAAGCGGTACTTTTGCTTTCTTTGCTGCTTTTTTTACTGCTTCTGCTTTGTCTTTGCTTCCTACAGGATTTATCTCGTTGTACATCTTCATAACTTCTGGTATAGCTGCAAAGTCTTCAAAAAATATTTTTTCCATAGTCTTATAATTAAATTGTTGGTCATCAGTCAGGTCGCTGTAATCTGTTACATCTTTTCCTATTTCAATCTCTTCTAGCTTGGATATATCATCTAGAGCATTTTTGATTATCTCTTTTTCATCTTCCTCCAGATGATACTTATCAAGTTCCATCGGGGTCCCGTAGATATGTTTTTCATCTACAATTCCTTCATTCATGCTGACAAGGAAATCAAGCCAGCTTGTTGATATTATGTTCAGTTCATTTCCTAGCTTCTGCTGAATGTATATTGCGCCTTCTTCTGCCCCGTGATATAGCTGTCCTATCTCTTTGTAGATATTTCTTAGCTCTTTATCTGTAACATCAAGAGCTTTGAAGAATACAGGAATTAACCTTAATGTGTCTCCGGAGGTGTAGTTAAGGTCTTTTACTATCTGCGGTGCATCTTTGGGTGGCATTTCAGCAGTTACATCATCAAAACCGCTTATTATCAGGTATACTTTTTCGGCTTCTTTTTTTGTCTTGACGATGCCTTTTTCAACCAGGATGCGGACAGTGGCGTCATGAGCTGCATCGTTTGGTGATAGTTCGCCTTCATAGTCTGTGTTTATCTGGTATTTGATTTTTATCACCGTTAGATATTAATATATCTATAATTATACGGAAATATATTTATACTTTCTGCAAAGATTTTTAAGGGAGCTTGTGAAGTATCTTATATGGATAGGCTTGAAGAGATATTTTCTGATGTGTATTTTGAGGTTGTTGGCAGGCATATATCTGTATCTGCGCGATTCTATAAATATTCCGGTGTGAAAAGCACTATTCGTCTTCGGGATGGTGTGTTGGAGGTAAAGGTGTCTGACCTGCTTTCTGATGCGCCTTCAAAAGTACTTACTGCACTTGCCTATATACTTGTGTCTAAGATTAAGAGGAAGGATTGTCCCAAGATACATCAGAAGATTTACAGGCTGTGGATAAATTCGCCTGAGATAAACCTTAGGCACCATACTATCAAAAAAGTGAGGGGGCACAAAGCAGTGCATAAGCCTCTTGGTTCTGCCTATGATCTTGAAGTGCTTTTTGAGAATATCAATGACAAGTACTTTTCCAGTGTCTTGTCAATGCCTGCACTTTGCTGGGGGAGCAGGATAACTACTCGAAAATATGGGCATTATGATTATTCAAAGCATGCTATATTGATAAGCAAATCGCTTGATGATGTTAAAGTTCCGCAGTTTGTTGCTGAGTTTGTGCTATATCATGAGATGCTGCACATTATCCATGATGTGAAACAGAGTGATTACCAGAGCAGGTGCCATCACAGGGATTTTAGGGAAGATGAGAAAAAATTTGAAAGATATAAAGATGCTGAAAAGTGGCTTAAAAAGCTGTCTTTTAAGAATACTGTGAAGAAGAAGGTTTTTGGATTCAGATTATTTTGATTTTTTTCTGTGCATCTCCGAAAGATTTATATATGAGATGTGTTAAATATATAACATAATGTTAGAAATATATAACTTATGTATGGGTGATGTTGAATGAAAAATATGCTTTGGTATCTGGGTTTTTTATCTGTTATGAGCCTGCTCTATTTTGTTGAGGGGAATGTTAATTTCCTGTGGTTTGTTGCTTTTATCCCTTACTTTGCAACACATAATGCAAATGATGAAAGGATGGAGGAAAATATGGGCAAGGCGACGAGGAATGCTTTTGCGTATACTATCTTTTTCGGGGTTGCAGCGATTGCATATATATATCTGACAGGCAGTGTTGATCTGTTTGCTCCAGCTTTTGTCGGTATGCTTGGTGGGACGCTTATTGTGTGTCTTCTCTCTTTGTTTTACTATGATAGGAGAGGTAGGTAAAATGAAAATACGAAAAGATAAAGATATTTTATTGTTTACCAAGCTGGGTTCGTTCAGTATATTGTTTGGGTGTGGTGTGTTATTTTTTCAAATAGGTTCCAAGACAGTAATGGTTCTTGGAGGAATGTCAATTCTTGTTGGCATAATGATGTGCATCATGGCATTAGTTGCCTCAACAAAACCTAAAACAGAGTTAATACGGGATGAAAGGATTACGAGAATTAATGAAAAAGCAGGTTATAATGCTGGCTGGCTGATTATGCTTGCAGTAACAATTTTGTTTTGGGTAGATAAAATCTGGTCACTTAATATTGAACTTAAAGATATGTACTATACGACAATATTTGTTGGAGCATATTCATGGCTGATATTAAGGTGGTACTATAATAAGAGATGTATTGAATGAGAACAAGAATCAAAGAGCTTAGGGCAAAGTATGACCTGACGCAGGAAGAGCTGGCTGTAAAAGTCGGCGTGCGGAGGGAGACTATTGTCTTTCTTGAGAAAGGGAAGTACAATCCGTCTCTTAAGCTTGCCCATGATCTTGCAAAAGTTCTCAATACTAAGATTGATGAGCTGTTTGTTTTTGATGATTAGAATTTATTGCTTCTCAAAGCCATTTCTTACAAAGACACTGTTGGGCAGGACTATTATTTTTCTTCCTGATTTTATTGTTGTATTGAATAGGTTTATATTCTCTATAGTGCCTGAGATATTACCAACAACTACCCGGTCTTTCTCTTTTAACCCGCTGCTTTTCATGTATGTGCCTGCCATGTAATTTGGTGCAAGATCTTTCATAGACAGGACAAGAAGAGCTGAGGCAGTGAGAAGGATAACTGCCATGAAAACTGTTATTGCTGTTGGGTCAACTCCAAGCACTCTCAGTGCTATGATTGCAGTCACTATGTAAAGTATAAGCCTTGTGAATGATGATGAAATCTCTGCGATTCCTGAAAGCTCGCCTGTCTTGTCATTGCCTGATACAAGTTCCTGTATCAGTTTGCAGAAAAGGTCTGCTATGAAAGCACCGATAATCAATATAGCTACTGCTATCCCTATATTTGGGATGTATTTCAATATTACGATAAATATGGCTGATATCTCATTAAAACCAAGAATTTCGAAGGCTGATGAGAGAGCAAGTATATATATGAATAATCTTGCAATCTCTGCAAGAAGAGTCATTGCTGTCCCTTTGCAGCCCAGCTCATTTAATACCATCTGAATCTTGCTTGATTTCATTATGTTATCAAAGCCTGATATTCTTGAAATCTTCAGAATTGTGTTCTTTACCAGAAGGCCGCCGATGTAACCGAGAAGAAGGATTCCTATGAACTGGAAAAAAGCTGGGTTTGACTGATATATATCCAAGATTATTTCAGGTATTTCAATTACCATCTATTTTTTCACCTGTGTCTCTATATAATCTATTATTCGTTTTGCAATATTTATATCTGTCGCTTCAGTTATACCTTTTATTCCCGGATTTATGTTCACTTCAAGCACTACTGGCCCTTCTTTGCTTTCTATTATGTCTACTGCAAGCATTTTTGCTTTCATTATTTTTGCAACTTTCAGGCTCATATCTTCTACTTCTTTTGATGGAGTATATCTTATGCCTGAGCCGCCTATTTTTATATTTGCCCTTTTTTCTCCCTCTTTTGCAACTCTTTTATATGCTCCTGCAATTTCATCACCGAGGATAAGAACTCTTAAGTCTTCGCCTGGATTTTCAACAAATTCCTGTATAAGCACTTCCTGCTTCAGAAGTTCCATTGATTTAAGTATTGATTTCATCGTATCTGCGTTATTGACATACATCACTCCTTTTCCACCGCTTCCACCTTTAAGCTTTACCATTACAGGAAAATCTATTATATCAACCATCTCTTCGGAATGCTCTCCTGTCTTGAAAAGATAAGTCTTTGGAATATTTATCTTGTATCTTGCAAGTATTTGCGTTGTCAGGAATTTATCATGAGCTATAAGCACTGTCTCTGCAGGATATGGCTTTGGGACATCTACAAGGTCAAATGCTTTCACAATCTGGTAGCCGTATTGTTTTCTCGGGGAATCTATCTTTGGAAAAAAATAGTCTACCTTTGTAAGGTCCTGCTTATTATATTCGCATTTTATTGAGCCTTTTTCTACAATCAGGCTCATCTCATTTATCGGGACAAACATTACATTGAAGACTTTTTTTGCTTCATCAAGAATCATATTTGTAGTGGGTGACATCTTACCTGGTGCTGCTATCAATATCTTATTCATCTGCTTTCCACCTCATATCACGAATCCACTCCAGAAACTTGTTGAATACCGGGTTTTCTTTTTTTATTGCTGCATGCTTTGCAAGATATGACAGGCATTTGGCAAGAATGTCTATATCATGTACCTTGCTGTAGGTTTCCAGTCTTGGCTTTATGTTAAATCCTGCAACCATCACCTGATTATTTGCTTTTATAAGATTTATCTGACATATTGCTGCTTTCAGAAGCTTTGAAGTACGCATAGCCATGTCTGTCTCGTCTCTTGTAAGCTTGTATTTTTTGTTTTTGCCTTTAATTGCAAATGTGTCATTACCGACAACAAGGACTGATAAAATTTCTGCATCCTCAAAAGTCTCCTGTAATGTTACTGGCTGCTTAAGCACTTCAAGCGTATCTACAACACCTTTTGCAGAATCGGCTGAATCAAGCACAATCGTTCCTGTCTTGCTGTAAGGAAGCTTAAGCAGTACAGGGTATATCATTGTCTCTATATTATTTTCTATTGCTGTCCTTGACATTGCAAGGTATGTCTTTGGTGTCTGTATCTTATTGTTCTTGAGAATGAAAGGAAGAAGGAATTCATTGTATCCGTATAAAAGAGAATCGCTGCCTAAAGATGTGAATATTCCGTGCTGCTCAAAAATTTTTAAGAGCACATAGCAGAAATCTGAGTTTTTCTTTTCAACCCTTATGAAAATTGCATCGAAATCCAGAAGATTGACTGATTTGAAGAATGGTGCTGCATTGTCTTTTATTGTCTCTATCCGTATCATTTCAATAGGTGTATAAAGGACAGAATCGAACTTAGCTTTTGCTTTGTCCATCAATTCTATTTCCGTGTCAGACCTGCTTTCCGGACCGATTATGCATAATTTCATCAGAAGCCACACCAAAAAAAGGAATGTTGGTTAATTGTTTGGATAAGTATATAAAGATAAAATGTTGAGATTTACAAGAGATTAAGTATAAAGTTGATTCTAAACATAAACAACAAATATAAACCTTTCTCTCGCTTATCTTGTGTATGAACCTTACTGTCGGTGTATTTGGTGACCCTGAATTTATCAAGGAACTTGGAAAAGAAGGCACTACCAATGATATCGCTATCTATAACCATTCCAGTTCCGAGGGAATTTTCACTTATGTGAGGAATAATTCTGATAAGATACAGTCTCTCTTGCAGTCTATCGCTATGGCTGATGTGCCTGTGATTGTGATAAATGAGCTTGGTGCTGAAGTTGGCGAGATTATTCTTGCTATTGATGCTTTTGGCTTTTCCTGTGGGTTTGTTCTTCTTGGCGAGAATGTAGCCAGGGAGCAGGTGATGCCTCTTGTTTCCGGGACTTCTGTTGCCCGGTTTGAGTTTTTAGCCAAGGATTCTGTTGAGCTGAGATCTAAGCTTTGCGCACTTGACTTTAAGGATATTTCCGGTGATGCTAAAGTTGTTGTTGACAACTATTTCCAGGTCAAGAGCGTGGGGACTGTGATACTTGGCCTTGTGAAGAGGGGATCTGTCAAGGAATATGATAAGCTTATGGTTGAGCCACTTGGCAAAGAGATACTTGT
>JAUVES010000021.1 GCA_030594675.1 Candidatus Nanohaloarchaea archaeon | reverse complement strand
ACAAGAAAGAAGAAGATGGTGAATGATGTGAAGATAAACGGTTTTTATTTGGGTATGGCATTGGTATGGTCATTGATACTTATTCACTCAATGTTCATGCCACATACAGAGATACATAGTCTGATTTGGTTCTTTGTTGGTGTATTTTTTGTTATATTCAATATGTACTTTGCCTTTGAAGACAACAGAATAAATAAGAAAGAGTGATAGACAATGAAATGGAAAGGATTATGTATAGGTGCTGGCATATTTTGCTTTATAGGTAGTGCATATGTATTATTTACAGGCACAAATAATGTTGAATATGCACTCTTTGTAATGTTAAGTCTATTCGGAATATTTGACATAATGGCTGCATACAATGTTGATGAACCTGCTGAAAGAAAAGAAGAGTGAATAATTATGGGTTGCCCGAAAGATGCAGACACGACAATACACAGGTACAGGTGCAATGCACAGATAGAGACAGACAAAGGTGTATTCCAATGCACCCGTAAATGGGGGCATACAGGACGTCACCATAGCCATAATAAATCAGGTGAATGTCTATTGAAATGGTCTATGCAGACTGACAAGTATTTTTTCACTCAAGGAGATATCATGGATACTTTCATAGCTCAGAACCTGACTGATAGCATATCTAACCATTTCATATATACCAGCAAAGACAAGCGAAAGATTAGATGCATCAAGGATTTAGAGGTCATTGTCAAGGGATGAGGATTATGTTAATATATGAACAACAGAAAAAAATATCTCGGGAACATTCAGAACGGATACTCTTTACATTATCTAAAATACCAAAAAACATTTCACAGATAATTAATGAAACAGGATTAAGTAAATGCACTGTTATAAAACATACAAGATATCTAAAAAAAGTGGTATGATACGACAGATACAAGATATAAAAGATAAACGAAATACAGTATATATAGTAAAAAATATAATAGAACATCCTATATTTAAAAAAGATAACTATGCCAACTGTAAAAATTGTCATGAAAAAGACATATTGATAGTTGAACTCATAGACTGATTATTTGAGCTTGACACTGACAAGAACGACAGACTTGCCGACTACGGCGAGAGGGACAAGTATGGCAAGATACGGAACAGGCTGAAGAAAGAACTTGAAGATGAAAAGTGATAGATTATGACAAAAAAGAGACAGTCATCATAGACTGGGTGGGCGAGCCGAAGGTTGCCGAGGTTCTGAGGCACAGGTATGGCGGGAGCCTAGAGGTAGAGTTCAAGGACAACACGACCATGATGCACAGGACAGTATCTAAGGATAAGATATTCGGCAGCATGGCTGACTATTATCGGATGAAATTAAAGAAACTAGATGACGAGATATTCAAGCTTCGGGAAGAACGCAGCAGGGTCAAGGTCAAGTTAGATTGTGAGAACAAAAAGAAAGGATGATTTTCATGGAACAAGAACCGATATGCAACAGATGTAAACATTGCATAACCATTGAAGTATTCAGAAGAACCCCCTTCTTCTGTAATCTATCTAAGATACCAGATATAGGTATATATTGTGCATATGGTATTGATAATGATTTTCCATATAAAGGAGAAAGAATTGTAAGATGTAGCAAATTTGCACAGAAGTGATAATTATGAAACAGAATAAGACAGTGATAATTGAACACGACAATATGCCTTACAATGCAGAAGTTCTCAAGGGTGGCAGCAAGGTCGTCAAGGTCAGGTTCAGCACCGATAAGAAGACATTGATTAAGCATGTCAAGGTCGCTGACACCTTCCCTGACATGCTCAAGTACCTGCACCACAAGTTGAAGGCGATAAAAAAAGAAGTATACTTTCTGTTGCAGGAGAAGGAGAAAATTGAGAGGAAGATCAAGTGGGAGATTTCAAGAGAAAGGAAGAAGTGTATCAGGTTTTGAGGCGATAAATGATGAGTTTAACAAGAGATATTATGAAATATATTGTTAAAAATTCAAAGAAAACAGAACATACTGGTCAAGGGATAATTGGAACACATTGTCCTGTTTTTTGGGATATGACAGATAAAGAATTTCAAACTACATTTAGTATAAAAATAAGGAATATATCTAATACGATTCAAGATTTAAAGAATGAATTTGAAGACAACCTTGGATGTCATGATGATATACCAGAAATCTTAAATGATTTCTTGAACTTTGTAAGAGATAAAGAAAAAGGTGAAAGATAATGTATCCTGCAATTAAACTATATGGAAAGAACTGTTATGAACTTAAATGTGAGACAAGAGAAGAGGCGATCAAGTTTCTAAATGGGAAGTTCAAAGAAACATTGGTGATTCAAGTACCTGATGGTGATATAATCACGACAAAAAGAAAGGTGAAACCATACACAGCTAAGTTTACATGCTACAGTCTCAAGACAGTCCAAGAAATAATTGATGATTATAAAAAAGGGTGAAAGATGATGTTCGGATGCACAGTTGAAGAGTTCATGCAGGCTATCCTGTTCTGCAAAGACAACTGGATAGGTGTCCTGCTTATCATCTGTCTCATATTCCTTGCAGTAGATAAATGGGTCACTGCATTCAACAAAGATAAGGGACTTGATTGATTATGGAAACTGAAAAGCCAGAATTTGAAGAGCTGACGCCATGTGAACGTGTTTTTTTATTAGAAGCGATAGGTATAGACAAAGATAATCTGGTATGCGCAAAGTGCGGCAAGAAGGCGGACTACAAGACCTGCTGCATTATATCGCCAAAGGTTGCAGGGACTAAAAAGACTGTCATACTCTGTGATTCAACTCTATGCATGAGTGAATTTGTTGGGGATATTGAGAGGTCAAAAGATGCTCAAAAAAAACCATAAAAAACTGACTGAAAAGGCGCAGAAAATCCACAGTCAGATTGCTGGCAATCCAGTGGATGTTGACCTGAAGCTTCTGAAGGAGATGATGCATGAATGTCCTTACTGCGGGAAAAAGCTGGTTCCTGCTGTTGATTTGAGGGCTGGGGAAGTTTCAAAGTTTATTTTAAAGGCTGATTGTGAGTGTCTGTCTAAGAAGTTTAGAGTTAGTTTTGGGTGATTTTTGTCATTTTTCTATGTTTTTTTAATTACTATATATTAATTAAAAGGTTAAAAAAAGACTCTGTTGTTTTTGATTCTTACTTTTTATCACTATTAGTTGGCACTTAATCCATCAAAAACACGATTTTTGCCAAAAATCAAGACCTTGCTACTGTTTAATCACTTTAATCATTTAATCAGTATTTTACTCTAGTAAAAAAAATTTCATTTGATTTACGCTATTTTTCACCTTGTTTTGATTAAACTGATTAAGGACTTTATTGCTATTGATTTATGAATATATATATTATATAATATATAGTATAATATAGTATAAAAACAATAACAAGAGTAGGAAAAATAAAAGATTTAATCATTTTAAAAACACCCTTTTTGGATTGATTAAGTAAAATTTAAAACCATTAGCAGTAGAGCTATAGTTTTTTTAATTACTATTTAAGAATAAAAAAACTGACACATGATATAATTTTTTATCACTGAGTCAATATAAATATATCTATTTATTTATATTTAAATACTCTAATATATAAATTATATCACCAATAATTATATATATTAATAATAGTAAAAATAATAGATATGTTGTTTGATATTCTTTGAAAATGGTGTAATTGTATGAGTATAAAAATAGATGATGCAAAAAAGAAAGGATTTAAGAGTGGTGATAGCATTGCTACAATAATACCAAAGAAGTGGAAAGCATTGATTGGTATGCGTGATGCAAATGGAAATGAAGATTTAAATCTTAAATTTGACCTTATGAAAAATAAGTATGATCAATATTTTATTGCTGTGTATGGTCGGCACCAGAAAAAAAGAACAAAATAAACATATAGATAAGAATATTATAAGAGGTAAAAATATATGGCAGTAATAACTTTTAAATATTTTAAGATGGTCTCTGTTGGTGATATAGAACTTGATGAAGAGATGTTTAAAGAGAACCTTAAGATATATTTATTGAATAAGATACATTTCTATCTTGATCTTGATAGTAGGCATATAGAATATAAGATAACAAGCAGACAATTTATAGATAGAATGATTATTGACCTTCTTAATATCATAAATAATATTGAATTTATTAGAATAAAAAAGACAGATTTGTTTGTAATATTAGATAAGGCACAAGTTATGTTGGCTAAATGTGATGATATAGAGGATTGATATGGATAATATAAATGTGGCAGAAATAAAAAATACAGAAGAGAATAAGGAACTTATATCAATAAATACATTACCTAAGACAACAAAATTGAATAGTAAATGTGTGGTAGATATAGGAACAGACTATGTTCATAAAAATATAATAAATGTTACAAGCAACATAAAATCAGATGATAAATATACCTTATATAATTTTAAATTTATAGGTCAAGATGATATACCACGTTATCTATTTACTGATATGAAACTTGATTCTGGACATAATGAAGTATCATTGATGGCTATTGATAGCAATAAGATGTTAGAGAGCAATAGATATGAGATTCCAGATGAACTTGTAGTGAATAGATTATGTAGAGAACAGAGCATAACTGCTAAGGCTCGTATAGAAGCTATTGCTAATATATTAAAAGAGAAACAAGATATAGTAGGGTATACAGAAATAGGTTGGAAACTTTTGCTTGATAAGAATATTACACGAAAACTGTTCTATATAATGAATAAACGGTTGACAAAAGATGTAATCTATTATTTTGAATTAGGAGACATAAAATGGTTCAAAGCATTAATCAAAAAATTATTCTTTGAACGAGGAACTATAGATAATCAATTATATTATCTATCAGTAGCACATCTTGTAAAATTTGATACTACAATTATAAGTCCTAAAAAATTTATGCGGTTTGCACCACATATGATTTGGATAACTAACCCAGGTACTGGAAAGACATCAATAGCTAAAAAAATAGGGATATGTATTGATAAATGTCGTGTTGCAGGTCTTCTTGGATATTCTGATGCAAAAAATATAAGGATTGGGTCATTGAATGGGCGAAAGGTGACAACAATATTAGATGAACTGCAATCAGAGAAAGATGATAGTCTATTTTCTGCAATGAACAGTTATGAAGAACAGGGAGAATCCTTGAGGGAAATGGGTATGAAAAATATAAAGACCATAGGATATTCACCACTTATCTATATATCGAATCCAAAACCAATAATAAACAATAGTAAGAAGAATAAAGATAGTATAGTTTCATATGATGAAAATATAAGCACTATAGAACTATTGAATAAATTTGATGATATGCTTTCAAAGATTACAGATAATACTGGTGCATTTGGAAGAAGAAAGGGTGTTGTTTTATTTTCAGAAGATATAATGAAAGTTGATGGAAAAGAACTTCTTGATGAAGATCTTGAGATATATCAATGTATAATAGAATCAATGTTTGAATATGTTGCAAAGAATCAGACAAATTTCTTTTTAAAACCAGAGATTCAAGATTGGTTGCAGAAACCTATATCCAATTCTAACCTATTATTATTCAAGCAACAGATAAATAATATACCAATAGCTATGGTCAAAGATTTCTGGGAAGGATATATAGGAAAAAATGGACATATACGAGGTATAGCATATCGTATTGCAGCTATAGAATATATATTTAGCTTCAGTTCACCAGAAAAGATGAAAAATATAAATATAGATGAATTTCTGAAGTGTGCAGAACAACATTTTGAACACATTTTAACAATATCATTGAAAAGTCTGTCTTTGATGACAACAACAACGACAGAATTTGAAAAGGAACTTATCTTAAGAGAATATCTGGCGATAGATAAGGAATGGGTCAAATATCTGATGTTTGCAATATCTGTATCTGAAGATAGTTATAATCTAAATAAGTTGTCTATGAATATATTATCAAAAAACTATAATGATATATTTAAATTTCCAGATGAAGAACAGTCTTATGCTTTCTTTTCACGGATTGAAAGTAATATGAAGAAAGCAAAAAGTCTATCTAATCCAAATAATGTTATGAGGTCATTCGGTGTGGAATTACTTAAAGAGTCAGAGCATGAATATTCAATAAAAATAAATGAACCATCAAAACTTGAGATATTCAATGAGATGTTACATAAAGATGAAGAGTTTATTAAGTTAACAGTAAATATGTTAAAGAGTAAAAAATTTAATGACATTGAATTATTATTAAGAATATTAGAAGAGATTAAAGATGAAATAGGTGTGAGTAATACTGAAGACTTGATTTCTGAGCTTGGAAAAAAAGGATATAAAAATAGAGAAGCTATAGAATTATGTATAGCTAAACTTAAAGAAGATGGTGTATTGTTCAGTCCACAGAAAGGATACTTAAAAAAGGTTTAAAGATGGTGAAATGAATGCAGTATAAAGATATATTTCCATATCCATTTGATAATACAGAACGAAGCAGGTTGCAGATAGAATTTATGGACAGATGGACTTCGTGTCTTGAAAATAAGAAAGGCATCATGGCACATGCACCGACAGGTATAGGAAAGACCATATGTTCACTTGCACCAGCAATAGCCAATATGGGAAATAAAAAGATAGTCATCCTTGTCAGCCGTGTTTCTCAGCATGAGATGTTCATCAAAGAACTTAAGAAAATATCAAAGAAGAGGCCAAGTCTTTCTGTTGTTGATATAGTCGGCAAAGATAAGATGTGTCCCATAAATGATGGTGTTGAAGAGAAAAATAAGATAAAAGATATAAGAGCTTATTGTGATAGGCTTAAAGAGGCCAAGAAAGAGTATGGAACTAAAGGCTGTAAATATTTAGAAAAACTTAATCTTGATAAAGATAAATTGTTATCAATATTAAGAGATAATATATTATCATATAGTGAAGTGATTGAATTATGTAAAGAAAAAGGAGTATGCCCATATGAACTTCTTAATATTTACATGAAGATATCTGCAAATGTTATAATAACAGATTATGGAAATATATTAAGACCGAAACTTAGGGAGATATTCCTTAAGAAATTGGATGTGACAATAGATGAAATAATCTTAATTGTTGATGAAGCACATAATATACCAGAAACAGTAAGAAATTATCTTTCAAAAACAATGGATACTTTAAGGATATTTGGAAAAAAAGATGATAAGTTCATAAAATCAGTAGCATATGAGATTGAGTATTATATCAATAGAGATATACATAAAAGAAAGGATGGTATCATTGATATGGATGATTCACTTAAAAGACTTCAAGACCGTTTAATATGTATTGAGTTTGATGGGCTTACCAATAAATTTTATGAGATAAAAGAGAAAATGGAAAAAAAGATAAATAATAACAAGAAAGGTATCAAATTTAAAAAGAAAGATTTGATAGAGATATTTGAATCTGTATTTATTGGTAATTTAGATGATATTATTTCTGATATGGGTGTATTGATAACACGAGCAGAACCAGATGATAGGAAAGGCTTATATCTTACTAAATTAAAAGAGCTTATGATTGAATTGAGAGATATGGATGAAGTCATGCATCTTTTATATGGTTCTTATGAATGGAATGATAAAAATAAAGAGTGGCGAAATAAGATAAGCTGTTCTTGTCTTGATCCGTCTATATTAACTAAAATATTTAATAATACCTATAGTACACTTTTGATGTCTGGTACATTCCGTTTTTTTGAGATGCAGAAAACAGTTTTAGGTCTTGATGATTCTTTTGATGAACCACTTGAACAACAGTCTCCATTTCCAAAAGAGAATAGGTTGTATATGATTAGTGATTATGCCTGTTCTAAGGGGAGACAAGGTTGTAATATAAAAGAAGAGAATGCAGAAAAATATGCAAGAATGATAGTTGAACTGCTTAAGATAATACCAAAAAATGTGGGTGTATTCTCTTCAAGTTATAGTTATAATAGAAAAATTGAAGTAAATATCAAAAAAATAATGAATAGTGAAACTCTTAATCATAGTAATTTCAAGAAACTTTTTATTGAGATAAGTTCAAAGAATAGCAGAAAGGGAGAGAAAGAACGAGTCATTGAAATATTTAAGAAAGAGGCAGGTACAGAACAAGGTGGTGTCCTTCTAGCTGTTGCTGGTGGAAGTTATTGTGAAGGTATAGATTATTTAGGTGATTATATGAATGCAGTCATAATTGTTGGTGTTCCTCTTGCACAATGGGGTAAGTTTTCAGAATCATTGATAAAATATTATGATAAGATACAATTGGGAAAAGGTAGAGCATATGGATATAATTTACCTGCAATGAATAAAGTTATGCAAGCTTCAGGACGATGTATACGGTCAGATAATGATAAAGGAGTTATTATATATATTGATCCACGATTTACAAAGAAACAAGAAAGATATAGAGATGGATATAGGTTAGATTTACCCAAAGATGCTATTGTTTATAGTGGCAGTACAGGAAAATTAATTGAAAAAGTAAATGAATTTTTTAAAAGTGACAAATAGGTATCTATGCAAGAGAAGAACCCAAGAAACCGTACCATCGCCCTGTGGCTGTTGC
>JAUVES010000124.1 GCA_030594675.1 Candidatus Nanohaloarchaea archaeon | reverse complement strand
TATTCTTGATGCGCTCAGGAAAGATATTGATTGTTTTGTAACAGGCGAGGGTTCGCATACTACTTATCTTTTTGCGAAGGATGGTGATATTAATATGATATGCGCCGGGCATTATGCTACCGAGACTGTCGGAGTCAAGGCGCTTATGAAGGTTGTGGACAGAAAGTTTGGTGTTGAGACTGTATTTATTGATATGCCTACGGGGTTGTGAGGGCCGTATCTAAGATAATTTTAAGGTTGGCTATTGAAAATGTGATGTCGTTTCATTTTTTTCGGTCTTTTTTCGGTCTTTTTTCGGTCTTTTTGAGACCTTTCCTGAAGAACATAACAAGCGCTTCGTCCGCCTCCTATCCCCCTTATGAGTTTACAGTCCAATAAGCTGCTAATATCTTTGAATGCTGCGGTCTTGGATATCTTGGTCAACGACATATACTCTTTCTTCGTAATTTTTCCATGTTCTTTCAGGTATGACATTGCCTCCCTCTGTCTTTCATTTAAATTCAGGCTGCATAAATATTCATCTGTAAGCTTAGATTTCCAGAATGTAACAACAAAATCACCCGTAATCTGTTCATATTCTGGTTCCGCAAGTCCCAAATCCATATTCCATCTAACCATCTTATTTGTGCCAGTTCCAACTTCTTCTACATATTTAATCCAAAAGAATGTTCTGGCTATGTGTGGATTTTCTGGTATTGACTTATGTGTTTTTTTCAAATCCGGGAGAGTTAATGGTTCCTGCAGTTCGCCTGGGTTCCAGAATTCCATTCTGTCATCAAATATCCTGACCTGAATCTTGGATGCAGACGAATAATCTCTATGTGCAATTGCATTTGCCAGAGCTTCCCTTATTGCTTTTGGCGAGTATTCCCATTTTTCTTGTCTTTGCATCTTCCAATCTTCTATCCATGATGATAGAGATATATGATTAAAGATAAATTTTTCTGCATCAGTTACCTGTTCTATTATATTGCTTTCTATAACTTTCATATCTACCATCGGACCTGTAATATCCGTCCCTCTGAACCGGATGCATTTGACTTCAGACTGGATAAAGTAGTTCTGCGGCACTTTAGCGAACAACAAAACAGCAGCATTGGTAAGTTTTCCATTATTCAATAACTTCAATCGCATCAGCACCTCATCTATTGGTGCATCTACTGAGATATTCAAGCTGCGCTTATTTTTGGCTTCTTTCAGAAACCACCTGACTATTTTCTCATCAATATCATCCAGAGTCGCACTATTACAGATTTGTGAATCCCAGTGTCTCTTTTTCTTATCCAATATAATCTTTTCAAGTTCATCCGGCGCAATTACAAAACTTTCTGTTCCTGCCCTTTTGTATGCGATCCCGCCTAAGTAATACGGCTTGTTTGTCCCTTTAGATATTTTGACTTCGATTATCTTTTTGCCTTCTGATTCCAGAACATTGATTCCCGGGCTGACTTCTGGCTTAATCTTCTGCCTGATTTTCTGTGATATCATTTTTAAGGTTGAGTCAGATACATCCTGACCTATGACTTTATTTTTATCAGAAATGCCAAAGTATACAGTTCCGCCTTTGTGATTCAGAAATGCACAGACAGCCTTCAAAGCATTCTCTAGCTGTGCTGTAGATCTCTTAAACTCAACTGTCTCGGATTCCTGATAAAAATCATCCATATCTAATATTCCTAAGAACACCAGACATATAGTTTGGTGACTACCTAAGGTGGTGATGTACTTTTAAGTGTCTGTGGACAGAAAGTTTGGTGTTGAGACTGTATTTATTGATATGCCTACAGGGCTGTGATTTAAAAAGCAACAATATATATAAAGGTTCAATACAATTTTTTATTAACAGTTCTTTATTATACTGACGGTGATTAAAATTCTTATGCAAGGTGATATGTGGTCTTTCCTGTTTTTTATACTGCTCTTTATTTTCGGGCCTAAACTTTACATGTGGCAAATGATGTACAAGCTTGAGACTGAGATGAAGAAGCTTGAAGGGTATGCGCACAAGGCGGAATCGATACTTCTTAAGAGCATTACTGAAAAGCCGACAAAAGAGATGAAAGTAAAACTTAGGCATTTTATGGACTTTTTCATAACTGAACCTGTAAATCTTGATCCTGCAGGAATTATAAACAAGTTAGATTATGTGATAAATGAAGGTGAGAGAAAATTTGAAGAGTTTGCACTTGAGCTTGACCCAAAGATGAAAGGCGATGCTCTTGCAAATAGTATGATGGGTATGAAAGGAGCTCTTGGGGCAACACAGATATTCAAGATTGTGAGACATTTTATAATCATGTCAAAGAAGACAAACAATCTCCAGTTTGCTATGATACTGCAGATGCAGTTACCATTACTTATGAAGATTGCCAAAGCACAAGTGAAAGCTACGCATGCTCTTTCAAACGGGATACCTATAGGTGATACTATCGGGCCGTTGATTGCTGCATCACTCAAAACAAAAGAAGGTGCTGAGATTGTCAAGGATGTTGTGATGAGCCAGGAAAAGATTGAAGGCAAGAAAGTCTATGTCATGAAGTCAAAAGGACCTGCATCAAGGCTTGGACAGCAGGGCGAGGCAGTCAAAAGAGTAATTATAAAGCATAAGATTGATTATATCATAGCAATTGATGCTGCTGCAAAGATGGAAGGCGAGAAGACAGGATCTGTTGCTGAAGGCGTCGGTGTCCCTATGGGTGGCGTTGGCGTGCAGAGATTCAAGATTGAGGAGTGTATTGCTGACAAGAAGATTCCTGTAGATGCTGTGATAGTAAAGGAAGGCTTTGTTGAAGCATCAATACCTATGAAGAAGAGTATTTATTCTTCTATCTGGCCTGCTACTGATAAGATTAAGTCTTATGTGAAAAAGAGCAAGGCGAAAAATATACTTATTGTAGGTGTCGGCAATACTTCTGGGGCAGGCAATACTAAATCTGCTGTCAAAAAGGCTGCTGAACTTCTAAAGAAAGACTGGGATGCTTACGATAAGAAGAAGAAGGAAGAAGCCCAGAAGAAAAAGAACTGGTGGAAAGTTTAGTTTGTTAGTAAAATGCAGTGATAAATATTTAAATGAATAGAA
>JAUVES010000106.1 GCA_030594675.1 Candidatus Nanohaloarchaea archaeon | reverse complement strand
CTCTTTAAGCTTAGAAACAGACAAATTCTCCTGCTTACCGGACACTCTAACCCGGACCGGAAGCTCCTTCGCATCTATCTCATTCTCACCGACAACGATAATAAAGGGCACCCATTCCTTCTCAGCCTCGCGAATCTTCTTACCGACCTTAAGATCCCGGTCATCAATATCAACACGGACCAGAGAAGAATCAATCATCTCAGCAATATTCAGAGCAAGATAATTATACCCTTCAGACACAGAAACAATCCTGACCTGCGTAGGAGATAACCAAAGAGGAAGCATCGGCTTCTTGCCCTGCTGAGCCCTTATCGCCTGCCTCTCAAGAAGCGCCCACAGGTTCCTGTCAATACCTCCTGAAATGCTCGCATGCAAAAGCAATGGATTTACTTTCTTGTCTTTCTCATCAGTGTAAGTTATATCAAACCTTTCCGTATTCTCAACATCAATCTGCACAGTAGAAAGTGTAGAAGCCTTATTCAACGAGTCATTCACCGAAAACTCAAACTTCATCACAAAATAGAAGAACCTCTGCTCCCATAATTCAACAAGTATAGGCTTGCCCACAAGTTTTGCCAGATCCTTTGCAAAATCTTCATTTTCCTTATAGAAATCCTTGACAAAACGGATAGCAATATCAAAATCAAGACCAATCCCTTTCATCCACTCCATAGAAAGAAGATACTGCTTGCGAAACTCTTCCTTTGCCTGTTTCATATCAGCGCACATTGTATGCATATCAGGCATTGTAAATGCTCTAAGCCTCTTAAGCCCTGAAAGCTCACCTCTTTGTTCGCGCCTGAAAGAGTAATGCGTAAGCTCATAAAGCTTCACAGGAAGCTGCTTGTAAGACATGACCATATCATGGCTCATAAGATACTGGCCAAAGCATGCAGCAAACCGTAAAAAGTAATCTTTATCATCAGACTTTATCACATATTGACGCGCAGGAAATCGATTCAAGTACTTGCTAAGCTGCGGGTGCTCAAAATCATACATTATAGGCGTCTCTACCTGCATGGCGCCAGACCTGATAACCATATCAGTGACCTTCTTTTCAAGAAGCTTCTTTATCATCTGTCCCTTAGGATACCATCTAAGATTTCCCGGGTCAGATCCTGGCTCATAATCCACCAGCTCAAGATTACGCATAAGAGCAATATGCGGCGGCTCTTTCTGGTTGACTCTTGATCCTGAAGTTTCATACTTATAAAATGTCTTAAGGTCAGGATACTTGGAAAAATTAAACTTATCGGCAGGAATAAGTTTTCCGGAAGTATCAAGTATATACCATTTAGACTTCAGCTTATCCTCATTCTTGAGTGCCTCATTTTCTTCCTCAGATTTTATAGCTTCGCCCACAGCAATATCACGGCTGAGCTCAGAAAGAGGATGCCCCTTGCACTTGATATTAAAAGATTTGTACCACCCGAAAGGCGCACGTGATACAGTATAGCCCTTCTTCTTAAGCATCGTTTCAGAATCAATCATCACCTTAAGCGCAGCATCAGGCTTTGAAGGTGAATTAGTAAGATGCACCCACGGATATATGACTACATTTTTTGTCTTGACCTGTTTCGCAACAGATATGACCTCTTCTGTAAATCTTTTAGCAATGCCAGATACATTGCCCTCATCAACTTTTTCAACAGCTGACATAGCAACCAAGCAGTCTTCAACCCTGTGTTTCTTAAGCTCCACTTCTTCTGGTTTTTTGACTGCCTTCTTTTTTGCCTCAAACTCAATAAAGTCTGAGTGCAGCAGTATAATTTTCATTTCAATAGCCTCCAATCTAACTTAAAATCAATACATGATGCAAATAACATAACTATAATTTTAGAACAAGAACTAAATATGTTTGCCTTTTTACCGTAGTGTAAGACATTCACCCATACATTGCACCAATAGATAATTATCTATTCATCTTTAAAAGTGTTTATGTTTTGTTGTCTTATAAAACAAAAAAATACTTAAACATTTACTTTTTCTTTTTTTTCACTTGAGATTGATTTCTTTTTATAGAATCATCAATAAATACCAATGTATGTATCCGAGTGAATAGCCAGCAAACAGACATCCAAGAAATAACAAATAAAATGATTTTTACAATAATATCCGACATCAATGGTCTTGCAAAAACTTTAAAAGAACGATTTAATGATTTTGATTTCTGTTCAACTTCTTCAGGAGAATGTATTTCATCCTCTTTGTTAAATGTAAGCACATATGTTTGTTGCATACTATATAAATATTTCTTATTTAATTCAACAGGACCATATGGGATTTTTCCATCACTTACATTTATCTTTCTTTCATTTATTTCAATTTCAAAAGAGCCTTCGTCTCCAAGATTTTCAAAATACAAATAATACATATCCAAATCAAAAGGTACACCAAAAATCTTTCTAACACTATCTAAAAAACCAATCTTATTATTGAGTATATACTCATTTGAAACCAGTATATATGTAGAATTTGCTTCTTTAATATTTTCTAAAGGTATCTCTTCAAATGGATTAAACAAAAAATATCCTAATATTATAGGCAAAATGACTATAATAAAAAGGTTGAAATACTTTATTTTTTTTGCCATAATACTTTATAGTCCAATAAATTTATTAATTAATGAAAATTACAAAAGCTGAAGACGTATATATTCAATTATTTTCAGTATAGACTCCTTTTGACTAATTAACATAAGACAAATCATAACAATTGATAAAATAATACCCACAACAGTAAGAAAATGCATCCGTGATGTTGATTCCTTAACTGCTTGAATATGCCAATGATCCTGCAATATCCTATAACCTTCACCAGTTAACCAATATGTATCACTGCTTTTTTTAGCTTTAACCAGTAGCGGTAAACTATTAATATGAACTGAATCACTACCATAAATACGAGAACAAAATTCAGTTATTTCATTATCACAAAATCCAAAATACTGCAATTCTTTTTTTTCAACAGGATTCTCACTTTCATTAACAAAATCCAACATATCTATTAATCTATCATATTTTGTCCTTTTTTGTATACTATCTTGCATACTATAAACTCAAACCTTGGTTATTATAAGTATTATGCATCATATTAACATACGGGGGTTAATAAAAACTTAAAGGAGGATATAGAAATGATAGATAAGAAATTCAAATGTAAAATAACAGAGACGGTCTCTGGTATTAAATATGACTGTGGTGACAAAAGAAAAGGTTTTTGTCGACCGTTTACTAATAATAGAGGATTTGGTTTAAACATTTTATCGATACAGTACTCTAAAAATGATTTAGGTTGTTTCGATGAAAGCGACACAAAAAGAAGATTAAAGAAAAAATATGGAGTTAATTAGAAAAATAAAAATTTAATCTTTTCATGCCCTGACAGCTTCCTGAGCTTTTTCATCTACATTTACCTCAAAAGTTGCAAAAAATGGCCTTGTCTTGGTTTTTATTGACTATGCTTCAAGAATTTCTCTTTCTAATATATTATTAAATTTTTCAATATCTTCAGGTGTATATTGATAATCAACCAGATTATCAGGACATAAAAGAAACGCAGTCATCTGTGCTAACTTAAATTCTGGATCCAAAGAACGCCTGACAGGATCTAACTTTTTACGCAATCCCATCCATGCTGTCACAGCAGAATAGCATCTAAAAAACTCGCAGGCAACAGTATCACATTCATTTAATTCTTTTTCCTGCAACGAGTCTCTGAAATAATACAATAATTCCCATTCAGGTGAAAGAATATCAGGATCATTTCTAAGAGTTACAT
>JAUVES010000069.1 GCA_030594675.1 Candidatus Nanohaloarchaea archaeon | reverse complement strand
ATGGTATGGATATAACTTCTGCTAAGTTATATGGATTTGTTAATTATAATGGATATGATAGTGGAGAAACGGTTACTGCATGGGTATATGAAGTAAATAATCATACTTGGGATGAGATGTTAACAACATGGAATGCAAGACCAACAGTTGGAAGTTTATTAGATACAAATAATACATTTGATGGTGATGATGATGATTTTTGGATAAGCTGGGATGTAACCTCTTGGGTAAGCAGTGAATATCTTAATGATGATGATAATATCAGCTTATTTATAAATGGGACATTAGATTATGATACTCTTGATAATATAATAATCAGTTCAAAGGAAGATTATGTTTTATCAGAAAGAATATATTTAAATAGCACTTATGATGTTTCTGTTGTTATAAATTCAAATGCAACAACACCTGTGATACCAATATATGGTGATACAGTAAACATTACAGTCAATATAACTGATGATAATTTTGTCATTGACTGGTGCAATTTCACCTTGACTGATCCGAACTTAGTAGTAGCCATAGACAACGAGAACGGCACCAACTCAGGTGATATCTGGAACTCATCTAATTATGTACTCAATGTATCAGGTACTTGGACAGCCAATGTCACTTGCGAGAACTCAGCAGGGGCAACAGCCAGTTCAGAATGGACATTCACCGCTGATTTAGGAACCCTGACAGTTATACCCACAACAAAGATATACTCACAGGTTGCAGGTGATGAAGAACTTTTTAATCTGACATTGACACATACTGGTAATAATAATAATACTGTCAATTTTAACATGACAGGCGACATAAACATATCTTCTAACTTTACAGTTACTTTTGAAGAAGACCCGACAACCGTCGAGGACTCAGAATCACAGTATATATTGATAAATATAACAAGTAATTCTTCACTTGCTGCAGGAACATACACAGGTAATATAACATATAATAGGACAAATGATGGCACTGATGGAGTGATAGAAGTTACTATCTATATCAGTATCAATGCAGGAGATGTGACTATGACGCCTATAACAATATTAGCTATATCAATGACAGATAGTGAAAGTGCTGGGCGAGTTATGACTATCAATAATACTGGTAATTATCAGTTGTCACAGTGTAATTTTTCAATAGATTCAGGATTGACTAATTATACAAGTTTCAATGAGAGTTCTTTTACAGTAGAACCTAATAATGAGACTGAAGTTATAATGACAATTACAAATGCTCTTATTGGAGCTTATTCAGCAGTAGTAACATTGACTTGTGTTGCAACTGCTACAGGTGGATTAGATGTAGATACTAGTACTTTATCAATGGCTATATCTGCAACAGATACGGGTAGTGGGGGAGGGAGTGGGGTATCTTTTACTATGTTGACTCCTGCTATTTGCGGAGATCGTGTATGTTCAGGTAATGAGACTATAGAGAGTTGTTATATAGATTGTGCTGTAACTTTTATGGTTGACCCTCCTAGTATAAAAGAGAATGTCAGATATAACAGTATTAAAGAAGATAGGTTCAAGTTAATAAATGATGATTCAGTTGATAGAACTTATATTATCACTATAGTCAATAATACTAATGATTATTTTAAGTTGTCATATGGTGATTATGAAGATGTAGACAGTCTAGAGATAACTATTCCAAAAGAATCTGGTCTTACTTCGGGTGAAGCATATATACTTTGGAAGTTAAATATAATTGATAAGATATTGGAAGATGATATTTTAGAATATGCAATTTTGATTGATGATAGCACTGATATAATTGAAGTACCAGTGTTGTTTAATCTTAAAAAACAATTGGCATTTCCAATTGAGACTGCCATTCCTGTATTAGCAGTGGTCATATTTTTAATAGTATTAGCTCCTGCAATTAAAATTAGACTGTTAAAAAATATTAAAATGTTTAAATAAAATTGTGTACTTTACTATATTATTAATCAATTACTCTATATTAAACAAAGGTCATGTAGTAAAGTACACAACAGTTAAACAGGTATAGTTCATGTTTAAAAGGCATATCAAGTAAAAAATTATTTTTTGCTCTGTATGTTTGTATAAAAGAGTTTTAGAGAGGTTTTCAAAATAGAATTGAATGGCAAGAATATTACAAAATATTGTGGTTTTGTTAGTGGTAAAGAAGGACAAGATAAGAGGGGAGTAAGGTAGATTATTATGGGTAAAAAAATATTATTGATTTTAATAACTTTGTTATTGATGATTGTAACAGTCTATGCAGTTGGCAGTTTTAACTATGCAGATAACAGAGAGATAGGCTATGAATTTTTAAATAATGATACTGTTGTCCATATATGGAATATACAGGATGACTATTTCTTTGAGAAAGATGCAGGCATCCAGTTGACAAACCATTATGAAGATTACTGGACACGAAATATTTTCTGTATCGGCTATTACAACAATGACCAGTGGAACAAGATTGCATGTGCTGATGAGCTTAACAGCTTTCAGAAGAGTATAGATACAGACAATGAAACATATGTCAATGTGACAATGTGGAAAGATATTGAATATGGTGTTTATGACTTACGGTTAGGTGTCCAGTATTATCTGGGTCTGGATGATGAGTGTTTGTCGATAACTGTGTATGGAAAGAATATCGCTATTGATATCCCTTATGATTTGGGCTTTGCATGGAAGATAACAGATTGGGAGATACCAGATAGTAGAGGTGATATAGGTGGTGATGCTATTGAAATCAATGGCACTTCATATATGCTTGACGGTAATTATGATTTATTGTTCATCAACATGACAGCTATTAGTAAAGAATATAATGAGACAGCAGACGAGTTCTATGACACGATACAGCAGATATCATATTTCAATGGCTATGATTATGATGAACATCTACGGGTTGATTGGGATAGCAACCTGAATTATGCTATCAAGATGGTTGGCAATGGCAATCAATCAGACTTTTATGTGATGCTAATGATAGATGCTGGTCATTTCAGTCCGCAACAAGAGAAACGGACTACATTTCAGTGGATAGATGCTTTGGTTTTAGCTCCTTTAGCAACGTTTAATGATAGTGTTGGTGATTATTCAATTGATTATATCTATTCAATTGCAGTGTCTAATGATGGTAATTATCTTTTTACATCATCACTTTTGGATGATTATGTATCTATAATGAATATAGAAAATAAATCAGAGATAACACTATCCGCAACATTTACTGATAGTGTTGGTGAGTATTCAATAGATGGCGTTAGATCAATAGTAGTGTCAATTGATGGTAACTATCTCTTTACATCATCAATCACTGATTATCGGGTCTCCATAATGAATATAACAGATAAGACATCTATAGTTGGTTTGGCATCTTATTATAATGCTGAGGGAGATTATTCAATTGATGGTGTTCAGTCAATAGCAGTATCAAATGATGGTAATTATCTCTTTACATCATCATATACTGATGATTATGTATCTATAATGAATGTGACAGACAAGACATCTATTGTTGCTCTTGCAACATACCATGATGCTATAGGTGATTATTCAGTTGAAAGCGTTTATTCAATAGCAGTGTCTAATGATGGTAATTATCTTTTTACATCATCACCTGTTGATGACTATGTCTCTATAATGAACATAACGAATAAGACATCTATAGTTGGTCTGGCATCATATCATGATGCTGATGGTGATTATTCAGTTGATGGAATAAATTCAATAGCAGTTTCTAATGATGGTAATTATCTATTTACTTCATCATTTGCTGATAGTTATGTATCTATAATGGATATAACAAATAAATCAGAGATAGTCCCTATAGTGACTTATAATGATATCGCTGATGATTATTCAGTTGAAAGCGTTGTATCAATAGCAGTTTCTAGTGATGGTAATTATTTATTTACATCATCATATGCTGATGATTATGTTTCTATAATGAATATTACAGAACCAACAAATACAGCACCCACTCTTGATACACAAGAACTGTACCCTGCCTCTCCTTACACTGCTGATGCCCTGACACTTAATGCAACCTGTTCAGATGAAGATGCAGGTGATACTCTTACAGCTGGGTGGACTATCTATAAGGATAATGTAAATCAGACTGCACTGCATGGGTCAATGGTGGTCAGCAATGGAACCGAAACACTTTTATATACTATCGCTTCAGGCAATACTTCAAAAGATGAGGTATGGATAGGTGAGGTCTACTGCAATGATGCAACCGTATCTTCAAGCTCAGCCAATACAACTTCAAGGACTATACTTAACTCATTGCCAGTCATAGGCAATCCCACTCTTAATGATAGCACTCCTGAGACTGATGATACATTGCTCTGCACCAATGGAACAGTCACAGATGCAGATGGTGACTCTATCACTTGGTATTATCGATGGTATGATACAGGTGTTCTTATAGCAGGACAGATATTATCTACATTAGGGCTTGATATTGCTGGTCTTGATAAGGGAGATACTATTAAATGTTCAACTATTGCAGGTGATGGGACAGCAAATGCAACGGCATGGACAAATTCAACAGAAGCTACTATCCAGAATACTGCACCTACAACAACTACACCGACACTTGATCCATTGATTGTCTATAAGAATACATCGCTTATCACTTGCAATAATGCTTCAGTCACTGATGCAGATAGTGATGCAATATCTTGGCATTATCAGTGGTATGTTGATGATGTTAAGAATGTGACTACACAGACAATAACTAATACCTCATATTCAAAAGGGAATATAGTGTTGTGTGAGATAATTGCTGATGATGGTACAGCTAATTCAACAGCATATAATTCTAGCAGCTTGATAATATTAAATACTGCACC
>JAUVES010000053.1 GCA_030594675.1 Candidatus Nanohaloarchaea archaeon | reverse complement strand
GCCTGTTTTGTTGTTGTCTATTTTCGACTGGTTGGCTTCTGCTGCTTCATATTCGGAGAATTCAGTCACGTCGAATTCCAGGAGGCCGGCCTGTGTGTCCCAGGTTATGTTCTGGCAGATTGATGAGGGGCAGTCTGCGCCATCTTTCAGGATTTTTACGCCCCCGAAGTTGAGGTTCTGCATTGTAAGGTGCGCTGGTTTGTTTAAGTTTGGATATCTGGTCGTATTTACAAAGATTTTGTTGTATGTTACGTCAATTGCTGTGTCAAGGTCATAGGTGTTGTTTAGAGTTACGTTCTGTGTCCAGTTGATGAAGCCATGGGTTGTCTCAAGTATGAGATCTGATATGTTTGCATCTCCTGAGATGAAGTCAAGGTTTGTTGTTGCGCCGGTTCCCTTGAATTCATTATATTTAAGTCCGCCGTGGACACTGAAACTGTATGTGGATGATTCATTACATAATCCTGCCGGGTCGCAGACTGTGAAGTTCCAGTTGTATGCGCCGGTTGGCAGTGGAGAAGATGTGTTTTGCGGCAGCAGGGTGTATGAGGTGTTTGTCAGTGTGTAGGTATTTGAGGAGTTCCAGTAGTAAACTGTCATGTTTGTGTTTTCATCTGCGCTGACGTTGAAGTTGATTTCTGCGTTCTTGGAAAATATAGACTCATTTGCCGGGTTAAATTCTGTGTATTTTGGGTATGTTATGTCGACTTTGAAGTATTCTGTGATGGCGGATGAGTTCATGTTGCCTGCGGTGTCGTTGCAGGAGAAGGTTACGTTGTGGCTGGATTCACTAACTGTTGTCTGGTTGTTCCAGTTGCCGGAGGAGTTTGTCATGGTGATGTTGGGGGCGCCGTCGAGTGAATAGCCGCACCAGTCGCCTAGTTCGTTGAGGGTGACATTGAACCAGATGGACTGGGTGTTGTAGGACTGGTTTTGTGGCGATTGGATTGTGATTATTAGGGCTGCGGATGCTGTCCAGGTGACATTCCAGTCGTGGAGGGCTGGGGTGTTTGAGGTGTTTGTTGTTGTCAGGTTAGCAAATAGTCTTATTGATGTCAGACCGGATGCGCACGACGAAATATCATAGCCTGAGGATGCCTGCGAAGAGGTTATTGTGCATTTGGTTGTGTTGTCTGTTGCATTCAGGATTTTGTATGAGATGTTGGCTCCCTCTGCTGCCGGGACCGTGTCGTTTGCGTAGAATTTGTCCCAGTTTGCGGCAGAAGAAGGAGTTACCGGGCTTGAGGTCAGGTTTGCTGAAGGACTGTAGCCAGTGTATGTTGTGATGTCATAAATCAGCGGGGTCTTCCTCGTGCTGTTGGTGTTTAATACCAGTTTCCATTTCATATAGCTTTCCCGGTTTGCCGTGGGTATCGCGTAATTTACGTTGGAGGACGCGTTCTCTTTTACAAGCACTTCGCCGGACCATACAATCCCGTCGTCTGAAGTGTTTACATATATAGAAACATTTGTTCCCGCGGGTATTGACGCGTTTATGGTTATGTTTGTCCAGATGCCGTCAGTATGTTTTGAGACCGATGTCAGGTTTCCTGTCTCCATGTACCCATACATTTCCTGTGAAAGTTTTATGTAAGCGTTTCCTATATCTGCGGCGTAGACTGAAGCGGCGTTGGCAAAACCCCCGTCAATTGTAGTCTCTGCCCATCCTCCTCCTGTGCCGTTGTTCTCCCACCATGTGATGTCGTGAGCATCATATGCTGCGCCGAGTACGTCGAGGTCACCGTCGCCGTCAATATCTGCGGCGTAGACTGAATGGGCGCTTGCAAAACTCCCGTCAATTGTGGTCTCTGCCCATCCTCCTCCTGTGCCGTTGTTCTCCCACCATGTGATGTCGTGAGCATCATATGCTGCGCCGAGTACGTCGAGGTCACCGTCGCCGTCAATATCTGCGGCGTAGACTGAACGGGCGCCGTCAAAATCCGCGTTAATTGTGGTCTCTGCCCATCCTCCTCCTGTGCCGTTGTTCTCCCACCACGTGATGTCATCAGCGGCCGATGCTGCGCCGAGCACGTCGATATCTCCATCGCCGTCAATATCTGCGGCGTAGACTGAATGGGCGTTGGCAAAATCCCCGTTAATTGTGGTCTCTGCCCATCCTCCTCCTGTGCCGTTGTTCTCCCACCACGTGATGTCGTTAGCACCCTCTGCTGCGCCGAGCACGTCAAGGTCGCCGTCGCCGTCAATATCTGCGGCGTAGACTGAAAGCGCGTGGCTAAAATCCCCGTCAATTGTAGTCTCTGCCCAGCCTCCTCCTGTGCCGTTGTTCTCCCACCATGTGATGTCGTCAGCGGCCCATGCTGCGCCGAGCACGTCAAGGTCGCCGTCGCCGTCAATATCTGCGGCGTAGACTGAACGGGCGCCCTCAAACTCAGCGTCAATTGTGGTCTCTGCCCAGCCTCCTCCTGTGCCGTTGTTCTCCCACCATGTGATGTCGTGAGCATAATATGCTGCGCCGAGCACGTCAAGGTCGCCGTCGCCGTCAATATCTGCGGCGTAGACTGAACGGGCGCCGTTAAACACAGCGTCAATTGTAGTCTCTGCCCAGCCTCCTCCTGTGCCGTTGTTCTCCCACCACGTGATGTCGTCAGCACCAGTTGCTGCGCCAAAAGTATCGATATGGCTGTTTCCGACAACAATGTCTCTGAATACTGCATTGCCCTGCCAGCCATCGGTGCCGGAGCCCACTGTCCACCCTGAAACCGCTCCCGCGAGTTTTACGTCACTGTCGCTGACATTTATATTGTCTGACCTAGCAATCCCTGTCCAGTTGTTTCCGTAGTAATCTTCCCAAGCGTCTTTCCCGTCCCACCACCAGTTGTTCGAGACATTGAAATGGATGTGATAGTCATCTGCGGTTATGTATCCGAATGTGTCGTTGCATTTTATGTAGTAGTTGTAGGTCTGGCCGGCTGTGAGGTCTGTTAAAGTTGTGGCGTGTGTTGCTGAATCTGTGTTTGTGAACGGAGTCATATCAGCGAAATTTTGTGCTGGCTGGCTGGAGTACCTGCATTCTGCTGTTTCGTCTGTTGATACTCCGTATGTCAGGGATTTGTTTCCCCCGCTTATGATTGTATTGTTGGTTGGTTTGGGGTTGGAGATTTGGGGAGGGGTTGTGTCTACTGTGAAATATTCTGCTATCGCGGATGAGTTCATGTTGCCCAATGTGTCGTTGCAGGAAAATGTCACATAATGGCTGCCTTCTGCCATTGTTGAGTTTTGTTTGTACCATATTGCAGCGCTGCCGTCCATGGTTGTGTTTGGTGCGCCGTCCAAAGAGTAACCGCACCACGAGCCGTCTTCGTCTATGGTTAGGTTGAACCAGACTGAATCGGTGTTATATGTCTGGTTTAGCGGGAAATTGATTGTGATTGTTGGTGGGACTGTGTCCGTTGTCTGGAAACTGTAAACCAGCGAAACATTCATGTTCCCTGCTGTATCATTCGCATAGATACGCCATTGTATCGCCGAACCAATAGTAGAATTAACACTTTTCGTAACATTGGACCAGTTATCCTCACCGCTCATCACCACAAAAGAATCATTCGTAAATGTCCCGGTACCATTGTCAATGCTGAAAATGTAGCCGGCAAGCTGGACATTATCCTGCCAGTAGAGGCTGAATAATATATCTTCTCCGGCTTCGGTGGAATTTGTCTGGTTCTGCGAATACTGAGGATACTCAGCATCATTATAAGTAACCGTTACATAAACATAATCAGTTGCGATTATTGCATCCCAGTTTGTTGCATAAGCTATTGGAATGATGATCAACAAAACGGACATAAACACAAGCACAATCTTATACTGGCCTGCATACCTTATGACAAACAGATAACGAATAAGATAAATTACAGCAAGTGCTGAAAACACTAATAAGAATGGTCTTATCTGTTGTTTTCGTTCTGATGAAGAAATAAAATACTTGATATCGTTTATCTTTTCATTGAAACTGCTTTCATTTAAAGAAGGCTCAAAATCAGGGTGACCTTCTTGAAGAACAGAATATCCAATTCCAACAACCTCTATTTTTCTTGTGTAATTTTCCTTTAATTCAGGAAATTCTTCAAACTCAATGAATGCATATTCTCCATACTTAAATCCAAGACGTTCGTCATCATCAGAGAATATTGCAGACAAAGGCCTGTTGCTTACATTTACCGGAAGAGATATTGTTGTTATATTTTCCTCCCCATTTGTATCTGTAACAAGAATATAAATTGAATTTACAAATGTCTCCTCGTATTCCACCTCCTGCCCGATTTTTATTAGAGGTTTGCTATTAGCAGGAATCTCCAGAACATCATCTTTTTCATTTTCTTTGTCTTTTGCCTCCCTTAAAAACAAGCCTTGATTATGGAAGTTCTCCCCGTCAAAGGAATATAAATTCAGACAAAAAGGCATATCTGTAACATATATATATGCTCCCCTATCGTTTGAATCAACATAAAGGTACAGGTAGCCAGAAGAATCAATAACATCAGAAAATTCTGTAGAATTATCAAGAACTACATTAAAAGTATTCTCAACCCCTTCATCATAGTTGCCGTTGGCTAACTCTTTCCATGAAGTGGAAGTGAAATTCCAGATATAAAAATATCTGTCCCCATTGCCAGGTCCCGTATCTGTGCTTGTTGTATAGCCCTCCCAGTATAATGTCAGGTTGGTTATGACTTCAGGAGGTTCATCAATCTTAAACCTGAATCTATTATAGGGATAAGTATACGCCTGACCGGTATCCTGATCAGGCTCATCAAAAGTATAAACAGCATATTCGTTATCAGATGAGGTTATATTATCGTATTGGCCTGTTGAAAACTCATGTTCTCCAACCTCACTAAATGATGTAGGAGCTGAATATGTGGAAGATTCAGTGCGACAATACCCTCTATTTGCCCTGTGCGTAGAACCGGGATTTGTAATCCCTGAAAAATTATATATTTTCTCCTGGACAGGGTCATATGCATAATCTGTCACAGTGGCGTTCTCGTTCTCGAAAACAAACCGGAGGGTTGCGTACCCTGCATTAATCATATAGTTGGATAAATAACCTGCATCAGGACAGGAATAATTCTCTATGATAAGCTGCCGGACGTCAAGAGTATCTGAGTCTGAGAGGTTGTTATAATCATAAGTCTGGTTATCAAAGCCAATCAATTTTAATCTGTTTTTCAGAGAAACATTTCCGCACTTGATATCCAAAAACCTCATCTCATCAAAGGTTTCATTATCGTCAGACAGAAACTCAGTCCAGCCGGAATTTGGTGAATCAATGCTTAAATCAGCAGAACCGATAGTATCAAACGAAACAGTCCAAACATCTCCATCCCGAAGATATGTTACTGGATTTAAGACAATAATATGTATCTCAAAT
>JAUVES010000020.1 GCA_030594675.1 Candidatus Nanohaloarchaea archaeon | reverse complement strand
GGTGGCGTAGGAAAGACAACAATTACAGCTAATCTCGCAAATGCACTTACAAGAGAACAAAAAACAGTCCTTGTAATTGATGCAAATATCTCATGTGCAAATCTTGGCATCCATCTCAATATGCTGAATCCTGAGGCTGATATAAACTCAGTCCTTTCAGGAAAAAAGGAATTTCATGAAGCTCTTTACAGCCATCCAAATGGTTTTCATGTAATGCCTGCTGCCCTCAATTATACAGAATCCTCATTGAAAGGCTTCAGGGATTTAATCACGAATGTTATTGGCCATTTTGATTTTATCTTCATAGACACAGCTGCAGGTGCAGACAATGAAGTAAAAGATGCAATAGATGTTTCAGACTCAGTGATGATCGTGACAAACCCGGATTTACCATCAATCTCGAATGCAGCACTTGTAAAGCGTCTTGCCACAAATCTTGGAAAACCAGTAAAAGGTATAGTCATCAACATGGTGCGTAATGAGCATCTTGAGCTTTCCGACACAGAAATATCAGAATTTCTTGGCGGAGATATAATAGCAAAAATACCCTATCACAAAGACATAAAGCAGTCAATAGTTCTCGGAAAATCAGTGCTTGACTATAATCCAAACTCTCCTCCATCCAGAGCGATATCATCCCTGTCAAGAAATCTCTGTGGAATTGAAGATACTACAAGTGACAGTTTCTTGAAAACTATTATCTCAAAAATACCTGGTCTCAATAGATAACTATTTAAGTATTTTTAAAGAACTTTTAGTTATAATCATTCGGTTATCACTATGGATAAATATATACACCAACAGCAATCGATATTCCTCATAGTTCTTACAATCACAACAGTTCTTTTCACCGCTATTGCCTTCTCAGATCACACGCAGACAACAACTCTTGATATCTCAAATACACCAGTATCAAACTGGACAAAATCAGGAACAGAAAATATCTATACTTTCTCAGTCGAAACAAACGAGTCAATAAACAAGACAACAATCAACATCCCTGCAACCTTCATCCTAAATGCTTCTACAATAAATTCATCAGGATACCCTTTATGGAACTGCCAGAACACTTCAAATATAATAGAATGCACAGCACCAACGGCAAACGCCACTACCTCAATCAGCATCTGGTTCAACGCAACATCACCATCAACAGATGAAACTATCTACACATGGTACATAAACACCACAGACCTAAACAATACAGAAAACTCCACAGATATAACAACAGGGGTGGATGGAAAAGCACCGCAGGTAATCGCCGCAGGCACAACCTTGAATGCAGACCTTAACGCAACAGACTCATCATACATCTTCCTGACAGTAAATGTATCAGACACAAACATCAATACAGTAACGATAAACCTGTCATCTTTAGGTCTATCAAATGCAACAGCGATGTCAGCCAACAACACCATATACTCCTTTAACCTATCTGGTAGCATCTCCTACATCCATGGAGCAAAAACATTGAACCTGAACCTTACAGACATCTTCGGCCACCAGAACACAACAGAATACATAAGCCTTACAATAAACGACACAACAAACCCCGCAGTCATCTTCACAGCAGACCAGTACTCAGTAGATGCATCAGGTACAGATGAGATAATATTTTATGCAGATATCACCGAGACAGAGATAAACAATGTAACAATAAACCTGACAGAACTCGGTGGTCTTGAAGACCAGCAGATGTACAATGACGGAACGCACGGAGACACAAACTCTTCAGACACCAGATGGACATTTAACATGACAATACCTGAAACATTTAACAATGGCACATACAATGTCTATGTAAACGCAACAGACAATTCAAGCAATTACAATGACACCCAGTCAAAAACAATAACAATAGTAGATGTAACAGGGCCTTATGTCACAGCGATGACAGCGATACCATCAACATTGCCTGCAAACGGGACAATCCTTGTTTTGCATGTCAACGCATCAGATATTGAAGGAATAATTGAAGATGGCGGTGTTGATATTATCTACATAGATCTCTCTGATATTGGAGGCTCTTCATCACAGAAAATGTATGATGATGGTAGCCCCCTTCATAATGACTCTGCAGTTGATGGTATGTTTTCAATAGGAAACATAATTATAACAGATACAATAGTTTCAGGCACCTACCACCTCAACATAACAGCAACAGACATAAACGGCAACATAAATGATACAGAATACATAGAGATAAACATAACAGATGTCACAATCCCAAATGTATATTCAGTCAATCTCTCAAAGACACAGGTAAACGCAACAGGCTCAGATTATACAACAATAACAGCAAATGTCTCAGACCTGGAACTGAAATATGTATACGCAAACCTAAGCCTTGTAGGAGGCAACGCAACCCAGATTCTTTCTCTATCTGGTGGTCTTTACAGATACACTTTCGCAGTCCCTAACTCAATAGAAAACGGAACCCACACAATAACAATAAATGCAACAGACAACTCAAGCAATTACAATGACACTCTAAATATAAGTATAAATGTAATAGATGTAAACCCACCTATAATAACAATCAACACACCAGCAAACGGGGCATCCTATTCAAACGCCACCAACCTCATAAACATATCAACAGACGAGACAGCAAATGTGACATACTCAATAGATGACGGACCTTATATATTACTTTACAACATAAGCAACAAGACAGGCACCGCAGACTTCCCGCAAAGCAATTGGACAGAAGGTACCCACAACATCACAATCAACGCAACAGATGCCTACGGTCATAACTCTACAGCCACAAGTACTTTCTACCTCCGCCCTGACCTCAACATCACATCAGTATACCTCGCAAATATATCAGACCTGTACACTGGAGATACAATAACAATCAACGCAACAATAGAGGCATACGGCTTCAATGTATCCAATGCAACTATCAACTTTTATGTAGATAATGTATTATTATCTTCCCAGACCTACAACTGCACCTGCAACATCACAGAACCGGTTACAATAGAATCCACAGCATCATGGAATATCATAAGCAAAACACATTACTTCTCAGCAAACATAACATGGACAAACCAGACTGAATCAGACACATCAAACAACGGATTGATGAACACTACATTCATCCAGGACTTTGAAACAAACATAACAACAGAACTTGACTTTGGAACTATAGCAGTTGCCGGCATATCAACAAGATCCGTCAACCTCACAAACAATGCACAAATCAACCAGTCAGCAATCACAGAAACAATGATTCTGAGCAAGCTTTACACATTCTCATACAACTTCACAAGGCCTGAAAAGAAGTCATTCTATTTCGCAGTGCCAGCAAACGCGACCTCCGGAGACATCACAGTCACGCTCTCATACAATACATCTCTTGGGAGTGTCACATACACAAATCCTACAGTAAACGCCCCGGGCATATCAAGGCTTGACATAGACGCAAAATACATGAACTTATCCAGCCTTCCTGTCAACATCACAGTTGAGATAGACCTTGATGAGACGCAATGGATACAGAGTGATTTTAACACCACTCAGACTATCGAGAACAAGTCATCAGAGATATTCACTTACAACCTCACAGTCCCCGACAATATACCGTCTGGCAATTACACAGGAACCATAATTTATGAAAACGAAAACAACTCAATATCCTCAAACATCACCTTCTCAGTCACAGCGCCCGAGCTTTGGATAATGTCCTACGTAAAAGAAAGCCCGGTGCAGACATCTTCGGCGACATACACATTCTACGCCAACACAGAGAGCGGCATAAAAAATTACAGCCTGATAATAAAGAACAACAACGGCGAAACATTGAACGATGTATTCCTCAACTTTTCCTCCCTCAACTTCACAAAAGGAAATGAGAACATAACAATCACTCTCACAAATGGCACAGATGGAGTAATAATAGACGAAAATAACGCAACTTTCACAGGCATAACTGCAGACACAAACAAATCAGTAATACTTTCATTCAATGTCTCCAATCACACAATAGGCACATATTCAACAAAATTCAACCTGACATCATCCAACGGTGAGCCGATAGAGAACTATTCAGTCACATTGCAATTAATTATAGACAACACCCTTGGCATCTCTATGACCCATTCATCCGTCTTAAAACTATATCCTGCAAACACAACAACTTTTGAAGTTGATGTAAAGTACAGGGATGGAACACCAGTAACAGGCCTGAACGAATCAAACATCACAGCTCTATATATAAAAAACGGGGCCTCTCAGACCATACTTTCTTACCTCAACAATTTCACTGAAACAACACCTGGAACATATCTCTTAAACATCACCCTTCCATCTGGCATGGTCGGTGGAAATTTCCATCTTGGCCTCACAGCATCAACAGGAACATATTCAGGAACTTACGAAGAAGATATCACAGTATATGGACAATACCTCTCAGCTGTATGGGTCACAGGAAAAACACCAGAGGACCGGAATGCCTACTCTTTTGTAGGATACGACACTTATAGGATATCCATAACAAACATTGGTCTTGAATCTTCAGGACCTCTCACAGCAACTCTTTCAACCTGCGGTGCATCATATCTTGCAATAATAGGTGATGTAAATGAGACAATAGCATCTTTATCTCCCGGCCAATCAGATACTGCAACATGGTATGTAGATCCCATAGCAAACAAGACCAACTGTCAGGTCACAGTCACAGTCACCGGAGGAAAATTCTGGTTCACCAGCACATCAGCAATCTTATCAAAGAAAATTGACATCACAGACACTGCACCAGCAGTAGTAGATGATGAAGAAGAAGACGAAGAAGGGACTGAAACCCCCGCACTGACATTAACATCAGTATGCGATGTGTCAATGTGTGACTTTGACGAAAAATGCGTAAACGATGCATGCACATATTTTGAATGTGAAGATGGCTACTATTTAAATCATACCTGCATAAAATATAAATACAGCATTGATTTTTCTTCAATCCCTGAAAACCTGAACATAACCCAGGGCAATACAACTTCCGTAAGAATAAAATTCATGAACACAGGTAATAAGGTAATTGAAAATTTCACATTCACATTCACAGGTCTTGATAATACATCATCATACAGGATAGCAACAGTTCTTGACGATGAAATAGATATAGGTGATGAACAGAACATAGTTGTCTTATTTAACATATCCTCAGATGCACAGGTCGGTCGCCACAACATAACAGTATGGTTTAATTCCGAAAACTATACGACATCAGAAACTTTTGTTCTTTCAATCCTTCCTGATGAAGAGTCCATCGCAGAGATAGATAAATGGATGCCTGAATTAGAGAAGGACATAACTGATTTCAAAAGTCGGTTCAACCAAGTAAAAGACAGGATAAACGGCACAAATTATACATTGCTCAACAATACACTCCTTCAGATTGAAATACTTTTTGAGGAAACCAAAAATGCAACCCTTTCAGGAGATTTCATGACTGCATATGAAAAAAAGGCGCAGATAGAAAAACTTCTTGCAGAAGCAAATATTGTGATGGATGCATACACATTAAAGCAGGGCGGTTCCTTCTATTTCCTCTTGATTGCATTCCTTGTGGTCTCTTTGATGACAGGCTCTTACATACTTTATGACCAGTCACGCCCTGATGGTTACCACATATATAATGGTACTGCTCCGTTTGGTCAAAAACAGATGCGTCTGCCTGCATTTTTAAGGTCATCTATTACTGCGGGGAAAAGAAGATTTGAACCAGTAAACATGAACCAGTACCATCATAAACCCTCTTTTGAAATCAAGTTTATCCTCAAGATGCATTCATTGAAACATAGGCTTAAACTTCGCTTTGAAGATCTGCAGAGCCATCAGACAAAACTTTCAAGCAAAAAATTTGTAAAACAAATGCCATCTTTTGCCCCTAGACCAATGCAATCTCCGCACCCACACAGAATGACCTCGATTCAGAGTATACAACCGCGTCCTCACCCAGCAAGTTTGTCTCATCCACGCCCAATACCCTCAATCAGGAGTACACAACCGCACTCTATACGATCGCCGCACCCTCATCCAATACCCTCAGTCAGAGGTGCACAATCGCCGCACCCTCTGGCAAAGGTAAGACCTGTATCAAAAATGACAAAAACTTTTGAGAGATCAAAAACAAGATGTGGTGTATGTGGAAGAAACTTCAAAAATAAGCATGAACTAGAGCTTCACAGAAAATATGCACATAAACATAAATCATCTTAAATTACAAAGTTGAAGAATATGAATAAGAATAATGAACTTATAACATATATTTTCATGTTCGCTCTTTCTATTTTTTTTGTGACGCAGTCAAAGTTTGATTTCAATCTTCTCCTCTCACCCATAAGTACAATTTTTAGCTTATTCTCAAGTGCAGGTCTTGGCATAAACTGGCTCTTCATTTTGATTGCTTTAGTTTCTTTATGTGCATCCATATCACTTTTCATCATATATGTCTTTGATAATCCATCAGATAATTTCATCCTTATTGGTCCTGCAATAGTATCAGTAATAATTGTTGTTATCAATTCATTCTCACTATACAGCATAATGTTTTCTATCGGTATTTTCACTGCATTTTTTTATATCCAGACTACAACAGGGCATGAGATAGAAAAGATGAAACTGCCCAAAATCTTTGATATATCTTTCAGGCAGTCATCAGTATCACTTACAATAATCAACCTTTCAATAGCTCTGGTGGTAATGACAGTGCTTCTGAACAATCCATCATATGCAGACAAGGAAATATCTTCCATGACTTCAAGTATGTTAGGTATGAATATCTCAGACATGGACTCCTTAGAGACAGAAATATTAGAACTGCAGAGGCAGGCAGCATATAAACAGGCAGAATTGATTGAGACTGCAGTCCTTTATGGTATATATACTCAGACCTCTGGTCTCACGATAGATGAGAAACATAAATGTTTTGAAGTGATAAATGCCAGCATAGATGATATAGACGCACAGGCAAAAGCATCCATAGACCTACAGCTTACGCAGATGTCATCTGATCAGAAGTACGGGTCAATAGAATCAACCCTGCACCTTTTAGATATCTTCAAGAAATATTATCCATACATAACATTATTAACAGTATTTATGCTTCTTGAGATGTTTAAGATTATTATGAAATACTTAATTGCATTCATATCAAAGAGCATATGGGTCAAGCCGACAGTGGTCTCTTCTTCTCTGATCTGAATGCATTTAACATACTTTCATAATTGCGATATCCTTTATCAGTCAGCCTGTACTTCACTTCAAGCTTATCAGAATCGCCGACTGGTTCATGAAATTCTCTAGATTCAACTATCCCTTTTCTTTCCATCTCTATAAGAACAAAAGGTGTCAGTTCATAGCCGTAATTATTGTCGATAATAGAAGCAACTTTCCTGCCTAAGGTATCATCACTCACATATTCCTTTTCTTTACCCATCGCTTTACCGAGTTCAAAGAATACATTCAGGTATAGGTTTGTATACTCCTCTTTCGAAATGCCAAGTTCTTCTCTAAAGCTTATATATTCAATTTCAAAGCATAATTTTTCATATTCCTTGTCTCCATCTTCAGTCAGGCTATAAGCAAGCTCTTCTGGCTGTCCTGTCGGGTCGCCGCCAAGTTCAGCATACCATTTAGACTTTAATAATCCTTCTACCTTCATATCATTCAGAATATATCTTACAGCGTAAGACAGGTCTTTACCTGCACATTTTGAACCTACATTATTGCCAATAAGCTCTTCAGTAATATAACTAAATTCTTTTTTAACATCTTCAATGCTTACATCTTCTCCCAGCAACAGAAGTATTTTTTCTTTCAAGCAGTCATATGCCTCATCAGAAATCTTAAGAACTTTATTCCTATAATGTGTTTTATCCATATCATCAACACCTCAAAGTGATTACAATATCATATGTCTTATATATATTTAAATCTTATCTCATAACAGCAATCGTATATAAAGTTAATATGACCTCATTTTAATATGAAATGTTCAAGATGCGAAAAAAAAGCAGTATATTACAGGAGATATGAAGGCCAGTGGCAGTGCAGAAACCATTTCACAAGAAGTGTTGAGCAGAGGATAAGAAAGACAATACGAACCAACAGCCTGATTGATCACAATGACAGGATAGCAATAGGCATCTCCGGCGGAAAAGACTCCCTGACAATGCTCTATTTCCTTGACAAGCTGACAAAGAGAAGAAAAGACATATCTATCTTTGCCATACTCATAGACGAAGGCATCAAAGGATACAGAAACCATGGTGTAAAGACAGCAATTGATTACTGCAGGAAGCTCGGAATAACTCTTGTCATCGCATCATTTAATCAGGAATATGGAATGCCTCTTGACAAGATGATTATTAAAGGAAAAAAAATAGACAAGACAGTGAGAGCATGCACATACTGCGGCGTTTTCAGGAGAAAGCTCCTGAATGACACAGCAAGAGAACTCAAAGCCACAAAGCTTGCAATTGGCCACAACCTTGACGATGAGGCTCAGGCCATAATAGCAAATAACATCAGAGGAGATATGCAGAGAAGCGCAAGGCTCGGCGCAAAAGCTATGGTCATAGAAGACCCGCGCCTAATCCCGCGGATAAAGCC
>JAUVES010000078.1 GCA_030594675.1 Candidatus Nanohaloarchaea archaeon | reverse complement strand
TTCATAAGCTGGAAAGGTGGTATGACTTTCCTGGGTGCAAATCTGAAACCCCAGGTTCATGAAATGATTAATGAAACCAATCCGGGAACCTTTGTCTATGACTGGAATTATGATCTGGATGAATTCTCCGGCATAACTTATGTCAATCACACTGAACATCCCTATCTTGAAAACTACTGGCTTAAACAGTACGATAATAACATCATTCGCCTGATAACCTATCTTTCAGTGGTTGACCTTTCAGAACCTTTCGCAAATTATACTGGCTCCATCAGGATAGAAGAACCCTCTATACCACCAACCAATGGTATCGTCCATCCTGATGCCGGATACGAAATATTTGAAGATCTGGAATCTTATCTTGAATGGTATTCAGATGATGGTGGTACACACCACGTCTATAACCCTGAAAACTACACGGTAGGTGTCACATTCTTTGCAGGCCATGATGGTGACCTATGTGATGGTATTACCGAAGGTCTCATAACTGAGCTTGAATCCAGAGGAATCAATGTGATCCCTGCTTTCCGTCCGGGAGTATTATATGAGATGGATGATGCAGAAGCTTTCTTTAAAGCTGATGGTGAGTACAAAGTCAATGCCTTCATTGACATTGGAATGGGCGTGTCAAGCATGTCTTCTTCCGTATGGCACACTGAAGCCCTGCAGGCTATGAATGTCCCTGTGATTAATGGTATCCAGTATCAGGGTACTTTCGAAGAGTGGAATAAATCCGTTAACGGACAGGACGGCAGGTTCCAGTACCAGATTCCGATCATGGAAATAGGTGGTGAAATCGAATCCATAGTTATCGGTGCAAAGAAATATGATGAAGATATGGATGCCTGGTCTTTCCAGCCTATCGATTACCAGATGAACTGGATGATAAACCGCACAGTCGGCTGGATGGATTTGCAGCGTATTGAAAACCAGGATAAGAGAGTTGCAATAATCTATTACAATCATGGAAAGCAGGGTGCAATGGTGGCTGCAAATCTTGATGTTGTACCCAGTATCCCGAACTTCCTGGATGCTATGAATGAAAGCGGTTATGATCTGGATGGTATGAACCTGAACAGATCGGAGTTCCTTGAACTTGTGCTTCAGCAGGGCAGGAACGTAGGTGTATGGGCACCAGGTGAGCTGCAGAAAATGGTGGATAACTATGATGTTGAACTTCTGCCTGTAGAAACATATCTTGAGTGGTTCGATGAAGTTGATCCTGCAGCACGCCAGAGTGTAATTAGCACATGGGGTGAAGCACCCGGAAAGGGAATGGTTTATGAAAACGAATCAGGCAAGTACTTTGTGTTCCCGAAGATCGAGGTTGGTAATGTTCTCGTTGTACCACAGCCTCCGCGAGGTCTTTCAATCAATGATACGATGCTTTATCATGACCAATCAGTTCCGCCATCACACAACTACATTGCATTCTATCTCTGGCTGAACCACAAGCAAAGTGAAGGTGGTTTTGGTACGGATGCTGTAGTTAGTTTCGGAAGGCACGGTTCACAGGAATGGCTACAGGGCAAAGGCGTAAGCCTGTCGGCTAAAGAATGCTGGCCTGCAATCCTTATACAGGATATGCCGGTTGTTTATCTCTATGACGTTGGAGGAGTTGGAGAGGGTATTATGGCAAAGAGGAGAGGTAATGCTGTGATGGTCGACCATCTTACTGCTCCGGTCATCAATTCAGGTCTCTACGGTAATATGAGCATGCTTCATGATGCCATGCACAATTACGAGGAAGCAGAAGGTTCCCTTAAGCAGGAATACAAGAAATCCATAATTGGTTATTATGAAGACCTGAATTTCGAACATGAACTTGGTAACTCTTCCGAAGATCTTTACGCAATGGAAAATGAAACCTTTGACAATTTCATCCTTTACGGGCCGGTACATGACTACCTGCATGAAATTGCAGCTTCATACATGGTCTATGGTTTCCATATACTTGGCGAGGATATGAGTGACGGAGGGCGCATTGCAATGGTCAAGTCGATGCTAGGATACGATTTTGTGCGGCATGTCAATGCAACGGGTATTTGTGAAGATCCTGATGACTTGAACCCGGCACATTCACCTAATGTTCTTGATAACATGCTTGAAGATGTTCTGGTGAACGAAATTGATCCGATGGGTGTCGTTATTGACAGGTTCAACATTGACTATTCGTCCGGTCAGTACTATGCAAATGTTACAAGTAATGCATCCGGTGAATACAATTTCTCATTTGTAAAAGAAGGAAAATACACAGTTTATACATTGAAAGAGGAACATGACGGATGGCTTACAGGAAAAGAGTTTGTAACTGTTGAAAATGGTGAAGCCATTTCCGGAATTCAGCTAAACCTTACAAAGAATGCCACAGGCATCTCTAATCTGGAGCTTGAATACGTTCTTGATCTTCTGGAAGCGAATCCGCCTGTTGAATTGTCAGGTTCAGTAGAGATTTTCGGGCAGAGCTACTACTCCCCGATGGGTTCCCCAATATGCAAGAAAGATGTAAAGTTGCTTCTCCAGCAGGATGGCGATGTAATTGATGTTCAGCTATCCAATTCAACGGGTAACTACACCTTTGCCGGAGTTCCTGATGGTGAATATGATATTACGGCACTATATCGCAGTGGAAGTGGAAACTGGTATCTTAAAACTGAGTGTATTGAAATCGATGCAACCGAATCTAACAGGATTAACATTGACTTTGGCATGGACAAAGACAATGATGGCGGAGCAATTTTGAACTCTCTTCTTGGAAAGGTTTCAGGTACCTGTCTGGATGAAAGCTTGGGTGCTGAACCGGATTGCAATGTTGTATTGATCAGGCGTATGTCAGATGAACAGCTAATCGTTGTAAATGACCTCTACAATGCAATTGCTTTTGCTAATGGCATTAAAGAATGCACGAATGCTGAAATTGAAAGCATGATCAATGCCCTTGAAGGAAAATACATTCCTCCGGCATTAGGTGATGATCCGACCAGAAGCCCTGATGAAGTTTTGCCTACCGGAAAGAATTTCTATGCGTTCAACCCGAACATCGTTCCAACAAAGGAATCATGGAACGTAGGCAAACAACTCGTTGATGAATTCCTCGAAGAATGGAATGCTACTCACGGTGGGTATCCCGAGAAGGTCGGATTTGTACTATGGTCTTCCGAATCCATGAGGCACAAGGGTGTTATGGAATCTGAGGTACTGTACATGATGGGAGCAAGGCCTGTATGGAGTTCTTCCGGTAAAGTGGTAGGTGTGGAACTTATCCCTGAAGATGAGCTTGGCAGATCCAGGATCGATGTTGTCGTTACTACGACAGGTGTATACCGTGATAACTGGAAATGGCAGATTCAGCTCATGGACCGGGCAGTGAGGCTTGTAGCACAGGCTGAAAATGGCACTTATGATAACTACGTCAAGATACACTCTGGTGTCATTTATGAAGCCCTTAATGCCACAGGCAATTACCGTTCATCCGATGCCCGCGATTTATCTATGTGCAGGGTGTTTGGTCCGGATGCCGGAAGCTGGGGCGTTGGCGGTCTGACAAATGCGGTTGATGCAAGCGGTAGCTGGGATGATGCTGATAAACTTGCCAATCTCTACATTAATTCCATGGGTAACGCTTACGGTGATAATATATGGTCTTTCAAGGATGCTGAAGTATTCAGGAATGCACTTGCCGATACAGAGGCTGTTTTCTTCAGCCGAAGCGGTAATTCCGGTCGTGGAAGTAGCAGTGTGGTTTATGATCACACTTATGAGTTCTTCGGTGGTTTTGGCATGGCAGTCAGGCATGTATCCGGTGAGACTCCTGAAATGTTTATAGTCAACCTCAAGGATCCGAATCAGGCAATGACAGAAACCCTTGGTAAATTCCTTGCAAGAGAACTGCATTCCACATACTGGAATCCGGAATATATCAGAGGCATGATGGAACACGACTATTCCGGTGCCAGCAACCTTGATAGCATATTTGAGGATTTCTGGGGGCTAAATGTCATGCTTCCTGACGAGATTACTGATGAAATGTGGAAGGAGTTCTATGATGTATATGTCCAGGATAAGTATGACCTCGGGCTGAAAGAATGGTTCGATAAGGAGAATCCATGGGCACGCCAGTCCATGAACTCCAGGATGATTGAATCCATACGCAAGGATTACTGGGATGCATCAGATGAGGTCCTCCATACTCTTGTGAAGGAGTATGTTGAGTCTGTCGTAGAAAATGGCGTAACATGCTGTCACCATACCTGTGGTAACCCTCTACTTGATGAATATCTTCAGGGTGTTATGTCAGTACCCGGTGTCGTCAGCAAGGAGACCATGGATGAGTACAATAGACTGATGCAGGAAGCCACACAGAGGGATACCCCATCATCTGAATCCAGTACCCATAGTAGTAGTAGTAGTAGCAGCAGAAATACTGCATCTGCTTCGATCGTCGAATCCACAACCAACCAGACAACGGTAAATGATGGAGGGTATGGAACTACAACCGACCAGGCAACAGAGTCTTCTCAGCAAAACACACCAGACAACTACGTTGAAGGGTATGAAATGACAAAAGAATCCACAACAAGTGATTCAGCTTCGTCGTCTACATCCTT
>JAUVES010000054.1 GCA_030594675.1 Candidatus Nanohaloarchaea archaeon | reverse complement strand
CTTCTTTTTGCAGCCCTCCTGTAATCATGACTGCAAGAAAAGTAATAAGCATGACTGATGCTATTGTCATTTCAAGTACTCTCATGTATCCTTTTCGTACTGCCATGCTATTCACTAACCTATTGTCGCCCCTACTGATATGTATTGTATTGTAATTCTTCCAAACCTATCCACAACCATTATAGGTATCTGGACAGTTGCAATATCTTTTGCCTGTGTATCTTGATAGATGCCGAAGAGGCCTGGCTCCATATTGAAAGAGATTATGTCTGAAACCATGTCTGTCATAGACCATGCATATAAAATCTCTATTCTCTTGAATCCAGGAATAAGGGTATTGTTTATATCATATGTGCAATACACAGGAAGAGCTGAAAGAATAGGAAGCATATCATTTTCGTTAGGTATTGTGCAGTTCATAAACTTCTGAGGTGTATACCTATTGAAGTATCTGTCAAATATTTCCGCGGAAACATTCTGATATGTTGTCAGATTTATATTTCCAGTATTGTTTATTATTCCCTCAAGAAGAATTGTTCCGTTGCGCATATATTCTGTGCTGTTCAAAGTTACATTGAATTCTGCCCATGGATCTTCTTCTATTGTCAGATTATTTGTGATTGTAATCTGGCCTGAACTGCATAATGTATCATGCCAGCTTAGATTTATCGGGAAAGTGTATGTGCCTGGAGGCTGGGTGCGGACAGATGATACTGAGAAGTTTACAGTCTCATTTACATAAGGTGCCAGATGTGTTATAATTTTCTGGCTGTCAATATTCCATGTTGTTGTGTCCCAGATATTATATGCGCTGTCAGATTCATTTGGCTGGAATACATCTATCATTATGTCTGCTACATCTACTGTTGAGTTTAAGGTTATATAAAAGAAAGACTCTGTTACAGTCTTTACACTTTGCGGATCTGCAAATACGGAGACATTTACATCATCTGATGTTGCACTTGGCGCAATTACATACTGGTTGCTGTCAAAGTAGCAGGATTTTGATGCTGTAGCGTTCATGTTGACGCCGAAACAATCGTTTGCATCGCAGATGAATTCATACCAGTGTTCTGTGCTGTTCCAGGTAAGAACTTTATCTATCCCTGCACAATTTGCACCGCCACCAGTCATGTTTGCTGTGACTGTTGCACCCGATATGTTTACATTGTTTATGTCATCGATATAATAGCAATAGAACATGAGAGATGTGTTGTCTGATGTGATCCAGCAGTCTGTTGAGGTCAATAGCGGCGATACTGTTATGTTATATGTTGTGTTGTCTTTTGAATTGGCTGCCTCGTGAAGATATGAGTGGTTGGATTCTATCCATAAGTACCATGTCGATATGTTATCTATACATCCTACATCCAGGGTGGCTGTGGATTCGCCGTTGATTATGTTTTCAAGGGCATTTGCAGGTATTGTGGGCTGAGTCTGATCCAAATCATCTTTCAGTTCAAAGCGTGTAGTTCCTGAGTATACATTGCTGTCATTTCCGATATGGCTTATGTTGTTTGAGTAGTCTGTATAAGCTGTAAAGGTTACATTCTGGGAGGAGTAATAAAGTTCTGTGAAGTTTGTTTCGTTGAATGTCAGGTTCAGGTCATCTACCCTGAATATGTCTGAGTTGTTAGTGTAGTTTGATGTGAAGTACAGCATATCATCATATACTGTCACCTGAACATCTATTGGACCCAGTTCCTCATCAGTCATATTGTCTGGAGGATTCCATAAGCAGTAACCTATCCATCGCTCAGGGTTTGATAATGAGACTCTTGTACAGTCTTCTGTAATATTTAGCACATATATTACTCCTGTATCACCTCTTAAAGATACATTTATGAGACTTAAATTGAAATCAAGGTATAGCTCATCCGGATCTGTCGCTGTTATGGATATGTTTGATACCTGGTATGCTCCGGAGTCCCTGTCTGTCGGGTCAGGAGATTCAATAGTTGTTATATTTGGATACTGGTTTAAGTAAACTACCTGATCCCAGGACCCAGATGCATTTACATAGAACTGTTTTGATGCGTTCACTGAAAGGTTCCAGTATCCACCCCAATCATCATACTGGAAAGTGTATGATGCTGTGTAAGTTCCATTGTTTCCGGGGTCTGTGAAGGTCAAGGTGTGGTTCTCATTGTTCGGATCTGTCAGATAACCTTCAACTGTTGCTCCGGTCACATTATTTTCTGCGGGACTGTCTGATGTAAGATATATGGCTATTGCTGTTGTTTCACCTGGGTCTTTGACATCATCAACTGGTGCCTGTTTATTGGTGTAGAGGATTCCTATGATTTCAATTGTGCTGTTGGGCATTCCGTCATCGTCAAGGCAGTATCCTCTCTGTGCTGTTGCATTTATTACGCAGTATCCTGCACTGTTCAAGAGTGAGTTGTAGTTGTCGTAAGGATTTATTGTGCAGTTGAAGTGCCCTGCAGCACTATCCCATGTGCAGTTCTGGTCTGCTATGCATGCACCGAATATTGTAACATTTGTATCATTTGTTTCGCCATCTGAATCGTTGACTGTTATGTTTATATATCCTATATTAGGCGAGTATGCTGCAGTCCTGTAAAGATATATGGGAACTTCCAGCATTGTTATGTTCAGTTCACCCATGTTAAAGCTCATGTTCGTTATAGTATCATCTGTGTCTATCTCAAGATGACCTACTTCATTAGCTATACATGACATATTGTAATTATTGCCGCAGAACATCGGTGTAGATATTGTACAGTTACCTTCACCGTATCCTGTCCAGTTGCAGTAACTGTCTGATGTTTTCGGACAGGAATTAATGTTTTCAGAGTTTTGTGGGTTGCAACCGAAGAAACATTCTACAATTATGTTTCTTGCTGCATTCTGCGAGTAGAGAGATACATTGAATAGTGGCACTGCTGATGTTGCGTTTCCTGTAATCTCTATCAATGTCAGGTTTATCTCGTCGTAACATAGGACATCTGCGTATTCAAGACCATCGTGCTCGCCATCAGGAGGTGATGCTGTGTAGAAATCTGAGTTGTGATCCCAGTCTGTCCGTGGATAGCTTCCTACTGAGTTGCTGCAACTGAAGCTGTTCCATGACTCGTTCATCTTGAATGGATAGTTGTATGGGATTGTGATGGCCTGGCCCGGCGTCCAGAGCGGAGGATATTCAGTGGTGCTGTATTCCTGCTGGTGAGGTCCGTCCACATCTATCCTGAACATTCCTTCCATGTCATCTCTTGTTATAGGCAGTGTTCCTGTGTTGTTCATCGTTGTATTGAGCCATAAGGTGTCATTTACATCTATATCAAATTGTGCTGTGCAGTCTGTATCTGATACATTTGTACCTGAGTCGCTGTCCTGCACCCTGCAATTGAGCGAGAGGGTCTCATAGCTTACTGTGAAGTTTACATGATGGTCCTGTTCTGTATTTACATTTGCATAACTGTTCCTTTCTGCATAGCAGTAGAGGGTGTTGTCTCCTCTTGCAAGAACTGGTGCATCTATGGTGCAGTTTCTGCCGATACCTGCGGGACCGGAATATGTGCAGTTGCTGGTGGTACATGACTGGGATTGAGGATTGCAGTTTACTGCACAAGCCACATCTACATCAGTCTGAGAGTCTATTGATATGTTGAAGATAGGTACAAGTGTTGATGTATTTCCTGCAAATGATAGGTTTAAAGATGTTATGTCATCAACATCGAACTGGTATTGTGATGTTGTGTTGCAGTAGCCAAGGTTGTCGCATGTGTGTATTGAGTAATTGGTATATGATGTTCCGTCAAGAGTGTCTGCTGTATATGTGCAGGACTGTGCATCTGCTGTTGCATTTGTACAGAAGGTTGATGTGCATGCTGCATCCAGACAGGATGAGAAGTTCCATGTGTCTGAATCTTCCGACTTGTCCAGATCAGATATGTCTGCTGTGAATGTTATTGTCTCTCCCAGTTCAAAGACTGTTATTGATGGAGGCGATACATTTGATATGTCTGGCTTTTCATTTACGCGGACTGTCCCTGTTGCGTTTGCGCTGTCATATTCTGCATTGTGGACAAAGGCGGTGTAGGATATGTTCTGGAAGCTGTCCGGTGTGCAGGTGAATGTGTAGTTTCCATCATTTTTGTCTATCAAGGCAAGATTGTTGCCTGTGCAGTTTGTTCCACCACCAGTTATATTTATGTATTTCACTTCGGATTCATTGAGGGTTTCATTCCCGCATAAAGTCTCATAGTATGAGCATGTTATATTGAGCTGTCCATCTGTATTTATCGGGTCTGTCTGCTCTGTGCAGGTGAGGGCTGTTGGCCTTACAAGGACTGTGACCTGGCAGTTGCTGTTGTCTATGTCATCAATTATGGATGCCTGCCTTGTTGTCGAGCCGTTCACCCATAAGTGATATGTTGTCTCTACAGAGACGGTTGATGTTGTGAAAGAACAGAGGGCCTGGCCTGTTGAGTTTATTGCGTTTGTGTAGTTTGTGTATAGTGTGTCATCTGATGCATTCAGCAGTTCGCAGGATATATTTCCGCCTGATGTTGTCAGGGTATCTGATGAATTGAAGTATGTTGATACTGTGAATTCTATGGTTGCGCCTCCGCAGATAGACTGGCTGCAGTTGTCATATCCGAAGTATATATCTTCACCGCAGGCGACCGAGTAATCTGTTCTATTCCTTGAAAGGCCATGGTTGTCTGTTGCGTTTGCTGTTATGTTTATGCATATTATGTCATTCTCATGACCCAGATCTCTGCTGTATGTTCTTGTGTATGCATCTACTGTTTCTGTGTATGACATTGGGTTGAATCCGGACCAGCCTGAAAGGTTCTGCTTATTTTCTATTGCCTGGCTTATGTCTAATGCACCGTCGTAATCTGTTACATTGAGGTATAGAGTAAAGGTCTCTGAGATATGGTCTATATCTATGTATTCTGTCGTCTTGTTGTTTACATTCGGTGCCTTGAGAAGAAATGGTGTGCAGTATATATCACCTGTTGCGTTTGATTGTGTTGGATCTGCATAGTACTGCTTAGTCGCATCTGCTGTGATGTTTAAGTCCATACAGTCTGCCGGAAGATTTGTGCTATTGAGTGTGCAGTTCATCTCGTATCTTGTTCCGGTGTATGTGAAGTCTGCTGTGAGGCTGAAGATTCCTTCGCAAGATGATGATGATGATGCGTTTGCTATCCTGTCTATTATTGTTATTGTTGATGTGTCTGCCGAGGTTATCTCTTCGCCATTGTCACCTTCAAAGTCACAGTATATTGTTGTGTTTTCCTGTAGGTCTGCAGACCATGTCTTCGGTGATG
>JAUVES010000088.1 GCA_030594675.1 Candidatus Nanohaloarchaea archaeon | reverse complement strand
TCTGTGTATTCCCTGTTCCTTGCAAGCTTTTCAAGGATTTTTCTAAATCCGAGTTTTTCATCCAATATCTGAGAACTTGTCCTTGGATATGATATGACTGCTGCTTCGTAGAGTTTCTGTGCTATCTGCTGGGTGTCTCTTGGAACTATGCTGAATAGCTTGTGTGCCTCTACCTGGAGGTCTGTAAGGTTGAATGGTGCTGGCGGTGCCTGTTTGTATCTCTTGTTTGTCTGGCCTGTTACTATGGCATCTTTTCCTGTAGTCTCTTTTACTATCTTATCTGCTTCTTTTATGTCAAGTATCTTGTCGTTCTCATACATTGCCTTGAACTTGGGGGTTGTCATCTCTATCTGCCAGAAAGGGGTTGACTTGAAGGCTTGTATTTCCTTTTCCCGTTTTGCAAGGAATGCTAATGCTGGTCCCTGTACTCTTCCTGCACTTAAGATTTTATAATGTCCTGCAGATTTTACAGCTATTGTCAGTGCTCTTGATATGTTTATGCCGAAATAGAAATCAAGTATGTGCCTTGTCACTCCTGCTTCTGCAAGGCCGTGGTTTATGTGCGGCTTTGCGTGGTCGTATGCATTTACAAGATCTATCTTTGTAAGTGTTGAGAATTCCATCCTTTTTGCTTTTGTTGTGTTGCAGAGATATTTTAAGATTGTGTATGCTATTGTCTCTCCCTCTATGTCAAGGTCGGTCGCTACTATATATTCTTCTGCATCTTTTGCGAGCTTTTTTATCATTGTGTAATATTTTTTTGAGAATGCTGCACCTTTTGTTATCTTGAAGGTGGGCTGCCATTCTGTATCAAAGACAGGATATGTCCAGCTCTTGCTTTTCTGGGCAAGGCCAAAGAGGTGACCGACTGCAGGGACTACCAGGATCTTTTCTCCATTTTTCTCTATTTCCATGTATGAAGTGTCTCCGATTTTTCTTGTAGTCACTCCTTTTTCGGCAATGGCATCTGCAATCTTTCTTGCGGCAGATGGTTTTTCTGATATTATCAGTTTGTAGGACATAATTATGAAGGGCGTCAGATGTCTTTATATGTTTTTGTATTTTTGTATTTTGTTATTTGATTGTGGTTAAGTTTATATATTTATTTATGTTATAGTATTATAGATGATGTGGTATTATGGATGAAGTTGAAAAGGTATTGAGTCCTGGTATAAATGTTGATGATATAAATCTCATCTGTGATGCTGCTGAGTTTTTTAGGGATAAAAGAGATGAGATTCTAGAGGATTTGGGTGAGTTTTTTAATATGCTTGTATTTAAGCGTGGTAAACATGATGAGGATGGTTATTATAAGTTAAATCTTGATGAAGTTTTTACTGAAACTTTCCGGTACAATTATACTTATGAGATTATACCTAAACATCTAAATGCTGATCAGTTGATGTGGATCAATTCATTGCAAAAACAAGGTAAGATTGAGTCTGCTTATAAAAAATTTGAACATCTGCATGGTGCTTTTCGTATGTTTAATCATATTCTCAAAACCTGGAGTTTTGACAGAGATTATGCTGATGAAGAATTTCTGCACAGTATTACTGTTGATGCCTTAAAAAATGTGTATCCTCCGCTGAATGAGTATAATGCTCTTGTCTTGGGCCTTAAGCAAGATTTTGAACATATTGGTGTTGTCAGGAAAGATGGATCTTCTGGTTCTCAGGGGCTGACTGAGGATATTGCCCTCTGGAATGAAAATAGTATTGACCCTGAAGCTCTTGCAGATTTTGTTGCAGCCGATGATAAAAATAATAATATTGTCATCGGCTCTCTTGAGCAGTTAGGAGAGAATATTAAATCAGCTTATTTTGGCAGTTCTGATGCTTTGCTTTCAAGTTACAGATCTGTGTATAATCTGGCTATACCATATATGAATGTATCTCCTGAAGAGAGGCAGGATTCATTAAGAAGACTGTTAGAGGCGTTTCTACATAATAATTCCTTTATGTGTGATTATTCTGTCAAGTCTGCTGAAGGTAGTAATATGTGGGTAAAGCAGACTGTTTTTGTATGGTGATTGTTATGGATGATATTTCTATTATAAATCCTGCAAGTTAATATTGCATTATGAGAATTATCATTGAGACACCTAAATACAGTTTCTTTAAGTATGATAAGGCTGGTGATGGGTTTAGGAAAGTCTTTTTTACACCATTTCCTGCACTGTTTAATTATGGGTGTATAGAAGGTACCAGGGCAGCTGATGGGATGGCAAAGGATGCTGTTGTTCTTGGCTCCCGACTTTCACAAGGTTCTGTTATTGAGGCTGATAAGGCTGACGGGGTTGCTTATTTTGTTGATGATTCTCTTAGGGATGATAAGAATATATTTTGTCGTGGCGGTTGCAGAAATACTTTGTTTCTGTCTTTGTATTTCAGGTTCTATGTCCTGTGCAAGATAGTCTTATATCTTTTGCTGGAGAGAAGGTTTGCCAAGTGCAGGTTTGAGGGGATTGAATGGTTCTGACTTCTATAAGAAATGTTTTCTTACTGGCTCAAAGATTCTTATGACTTCTTCTGCTACTGCGTTCTTGATGTCTAAAGGATGCACTTTCTTGTCTATATAGGTCTTTTCAAGCTCTTCATAGCTTTTGAATTCAAGGTTGCCACCATATTTTTCAGGCCTTTTTATTTTCAGAGTTTCTGTGTGAGGAAAGACAAGTGTTTTTGCTATTGCCATTACAGGGTTGTCTTCTATTATTCCCGGCAGGCAGTGCGCTTTGTTTATTTTTGCTTTTATGTCTTTTTCTGTGTCCTTTACAGATATCATTGTCTCTGGCTTGCTTGATGACATCTTTCCTCCAGGTCCCTGTAGTGCGGGGATTATTGGTGTGTGGAAGCATATGACAGGCTTGTAGCCTATTGTTTCTGCAAGCTCTCGTCCCAGCATGTGGATTTTTCTCTGCTCTAATCCTCCGACTGCGACATCTACTTTCAGAGCTTTCATGTCTTCTATCTGCATGAATGGATATATCACCTGTGATACATGGGCATGCTCTATGTCTCTTGCAACTCCCTGCATGCTTCTTATTGCCCTGCTCATTGTGGTCTCAAGCGACATGAGAAGGATGTCGTCTATGTAGTCCAGATTTCTCTGGAAACTTGTGCCTCTTATGAATTCTGCATCTTTTAATCCCATTGATCTGAATGCTTTTTCCCATGTCTTTGTTGTCTTCTCTATGAAATCCCAGTCGCCTTTCCTGTTGAGCCAGGTATGCCAGTCTGCGAAAAGGACTTTTACTTTGAATCCTGCCTTCTGCAGGTCTATGAGTTTTGTGACTGTGACTGCGTGTCCCAGATGAACTTCGCCTGATGTCTCGTAACCGCAATAGACAACAGGATTCTTTTTCTTTTTCAGGAGTTCTGCAAGTTCTTCTTTTTGCACTATCTCCTCAACATTTCTTGTTATAAGATTTATTCTCTCTTTTTCATCCATATATGTCTACCTACTATGAGATATTTATTCAAAGATATAAAATTAATGGCTGAAATGTATGTTTATGGCTGATGTTATTGTTGTTGACGGATCTTTTGGAGAAGGGGGCGGGCAGGTCATAAGGACATCTGTCGCGCTTTCTGCTGTTACCGGGAAGGCTGTTAAGATTAATAATATACGGGCTAAAAGGTGCAATCCCGGGCTTCGGGCGCAGCATGTATCCGGCATTTTGGCAGTTGCGCAGCTGTGCGGTGCTGAGGTTAAGGGTGTTGATGTTGGTTCCTGTGAGATTGATTTTTGTCCTAGGAAGATTAAGAGTAATCATATTTATGTTGATATTCCTACTGCCGGCTCTATCGGGCTTGTGCTTCAGGCGCTTCTGATTCCTGCTATGCATATATCTGAGAAAATTGAGATAGATATCAAAGGGGGAGCTGTTTTTGGCAAGTGGTCGCCTCCTCTTCTTTATACGAAGCATGTGCTGTTTCCTCTTCTTCTGAAGATGGGGTATAAGGTTGATATGGATATACTTAAGTATGGTTATTATCCTAAAGGCGGGTCTGAGGTCAAGGTTATTGTGCATCCTGTGTCTTGTCTCAAGGGAGTTGATTTTTCCAATTGTGGTAAGCTTTTGCGTATCTGTGGGATTGCGCATTCTTCTGATGGGCTTAGAAAAGGAAAAGTGTCTGAAAGGGAGGCGGAGTCTGCGCGTAAGGTGCTGTCTGCAAAGTATGATGTTCCTGTTGATATAGATGTGCAGTATTCTTTAACTGATTGTCCCGGGACTTCTATTGTTCTCTGGGCCGAGTTTGAAAATACTGTC
>JAUVES010000081.1 GCA_030594675.1 Candidatus Nanohaloarchaea archaeon | reverse complement strand
CGTCTTTTTTCTGCTCAGGTGCCGGAGCACTTGCCTGTGCCGGTCCAGCCTGGCTTGCCGACATAAGCGAAAAGACAGAATCCATGACAAATCCCGGAACCTTGGCAGCCTGCAATATGCTCATGACTGGCAGTTCAGGTGTATTGCCAAAAGTTGGTATAATATGCAGTGCAAAATGTGGCATCGTCTGGCCTGCACTCATACCATTAGGGTTTATCGTTATATATCCTGTTGCCTTAAGGTTGTTAATTATCTTAGATATAATAGTATCCTGCATCTGTTGTATTGAAGCTTTCTGTGAAGAAGATAATTCAGAACCCATACCTTTATGCTCTTTAATCACAATTACAGTATGTCCTGCCGATTTTGGCTGAATGTCAAGAAAAGCGATGCACTCATCATTCTGCGCAACAATCTTTGATGGGACTTCACCCTTTACAATCTTGCAGAATATGCATTCCTGCGGTTGCTGTGGTGGAGCATTTGCATCGCCATTCTGCGCTGCAAGCTTTGCTTCTACCTGCGCCCTCTGTTCAGGAGGTAGCTGCTGAAGCTGTGCCATCTGTTCAGGAGTAAGTTGATTCATAAACTAAATATAAAGATTAATTTTTTAAATGTTTGCCTGTTAATTGCCCAAAAGGTATTGGAATTTCATCAAAATACAGATTTCCTTTAAATCCTTAGAATACCTTCCCTTTGCAAGATAAAGCAATGTCTGCGGAAATATCACCCAGTCACCTATCTCTTCTTACTTTTCATCTTTTTCGGCTTTGAAAGATCTTTCTTATAAACAATAGTACGATATGGATACGGTATCTCCACACCTTCCTTATCAAACCGCTTCTTGATAGATTCCTGCAGTTCATAACCAGTCCTGACAGCCACTGCCTGGTTTTTGGTCCAGAACATAAGTCTCAGAGTCACACCGCTGTCTTCAAGCTTTCTTACCCGGACAATAGGAAGTTCAGGTGTATTGATATCTTTTGATGTATCTATATCAAGGACATCTGGATGTTTTTTCACTTCATCCATCATAATCTTCCGCGCAAAATCAATATCAGAGTCATAGCTGATACTCATATCAACAAATTTAAGGATTTTTTCATCTGTTATAGAATAATTGATGACTGGCTCTTTGCTTATTATATGATTAGGTATTATTATTCTCTTGTTTTCCCATGTCCTTATGACAGTATGGCGCAGTGTTATATCTTCAACTCTTCCATATTCCCCTGAAATTTTCAGTCTGTCACCCAGCCGAAACGGTTGAAATATAGCAAGGCTGATGCCTGCAATAATGTTCGCAAGCGTGTCCTGTGCAGCAAGGCCTACAACAATACCAAGCACACCAACACCTGCAAACAGGCCTACAGAAAGTGCCCTGAGCCCAGGAATTGTATAGAAAATAAGCCCAAGCCCAAGAAGATAGATAAGCACTTTCGTAACATATCTTGCCATTCTTTCTTTTGTAGCATCTCTTTTCCGGCTTATCTTCTCATTCTTTTCCAGATGAAAAAAAGCTGCCTCTGCAATTTTTGCAGCAAGAGGAGTAAGCACAAGAATGATGAGCGCAATGCTTACTTCTTTACTAAAATATCCAAATAGATTAAGAGAATCAAGAAACACAAATCAATTTTAGCAATCAAAGGTTATATAATTTTTCATGCAGAAATAGTACTTTTTATTAGACCCAGACCTGATGCATATTTCTTGCTCATCAGCAGAAAACAGGCCATTATAAAATTCATCAGCATAATACCTAGAATATACTTGTTGCAGATATTGTTTATTTTTATAATTTTCATATCAATTCCCTATATTTGAGTTTAATACTATATATCTAGGATGTATATTATATCCTCTGAACTATATAAAGATTTCGGTTGTTAAACAGAAAATAATAGTTTATACACAATAATAACCTTCACACATTGCATCTATCATACCATCTATAGGAGGTTTCATACATATAGTAGATCTTGCATACTTTTTGTCTTCGTCCACAAATATCCAGTATCCTGATCCTACATCTATTCTTTCACATGCACCAAGCTCTATCCATTCTTCAGGTAATGTCTCCCAATAAGTTAAAAGTGCACTCCATTTCATAGATAAAGGAGGTATTATTTTATAATCTCTCAAAGTGTATAATGCACAGTATGCTCTGTATCCGTTGCCAGCAGGTCCATTATAATCTATAAGCTCATTTTCAGTAGCATAGATACCAATAAGATTCCATCCTTCAACAAGCTGTCTGCTTGGCGGTGTAACTGCAGGGTTGTACAGATCTCCACCGACAACAAGTTCAGTATTATTATATGCTATGACCCAATAGCCCCAACCCGGTTCAATCTTATCAAGATTACTTGTCCCTTCTACTCCATTAGGCCTGTATACATACCATAGGCCTGTCTGTGCGTTGTATGTCCAGACACCATCTATTTCTTCATCTATGTCTTCAAACACTTTCTCAACATCATCATCAAGCAGCGCAAAAGGTACAGATATCAGATTCCATTTCTTGTTGATTTTTATAGTGAGAGCATTGCCAGTTACCTTGAATTTTTCAATATCCAATTCTCCTTTGTTTCCAAGCTTGTCTATACAATAATATTCCAGTTCATGTTCTGTCCTTTCAAGGAACTTAAAGTTTTCAACAGCACCATCAAAACAGCAGGTCTCATCACCTGTCAGGTTATATGAACCGTAATAATACTCACAATATCTTTCTGTATCATCTGTGCCATCCAGTTCAACTGTAAAACATAGTGTATCATATCCTACAGGATGTGGTTGCGGATCAATACAATCCATAGTGATTGGTGTGTCCATTGTAACTTTCCAGCATTCTATCTCATCTTCTTCCCCATTCCAGCAAAGTTCGTTGGCTTCAGGATAGAAGATACTTCTATCTCCAGTATATTCTGGATCATCAATATTACGTGGAATCCATAATTCTCTTGGATCATCAACAGTCTTGTTCGGTGTAGGTGGTGTATTATCAACAAAGATGCACTGCCATTTGAGATTTTCAACTTTCTCAACATTGTCAAAGCTGTAATATTCTATGATATGGCACGATTCATTTTCAAGATAGAAAGGGTTGCCTGTCCATTCTGCCCAGCCATCAGGATTTAGCGGGTCTGGAGGGAATGGTTCACCATTTACCCACATTTCACAGTCTTCACTGCAGTAATGCCAGTCATCTGGATTTTCAAGGCGTGTAACTTTGTAATATGTCTTGTTAAGCCCTGAAGGATTTGGTTCCATATCCTCAGCATCTAAATAAACAGGAGTGTCTGATGTGACCCATTTAGAAGCATCATCTTCATATAATGGTTCTCCATACGTCTTTGTAGTGTTAGGAGCAGTCTTATCAACATAGACACAATCCCAATAAACATCAGTCTTGTTGCCAAAAGCATCAACATTGTAATATTCAATGACATGGCATGTTTCCACTCCGCCATGGAATGGACCAGTATATACTTCCCAGCCTGAATCTTCATAATCGCTTATGACCCACTCAGCACAGTGTTCAGTACTCTGGCAGTAATATTCATCCACACTGTTGTTCATATAATAAGTGTTATTGACATCTGCGCACAGATCTTCACCAGTTTCAGTCAGTATTGCAATTGTTGTGACAGTATCTATCCATTGTGAATAATTATCCTCATAATGTGGTCCGATATAAGTCAGGTTTATGCATGTTGGTAAGTACAGAAGTGTACAGTCTGGAAGACACACATAGTATTCAGGAACACCAGCTGTACCATCGCATTCTTCATAGAACCCATAATCATTAGGAGACTGTACTGTTCCATCACCACAATAAGTCAGGTCTACAAGAGTGCATTCCTGAGAACATTCCTGATGAGGTCCGACACCTGCAGTACCATCACATTCTTCGTATGGCTGGTCTATGTAACCATCACCGCAGTATGGTCCGTCAACTGTCTCTTCTTCGCAGGTGTCAGTGCAGTATGTACATGACCCTTCATATCCTGGAACGCATGGAACACCATTGTTTATACCATCATCACATTCTTCGGGAAATTGAACTATCCCATCTCCACAGAAAGACTGATAAATCAGTACACAGTTGCTGTCGCAGTAATGATTAGGAAGCACTCCATCAGTTCCGTCACAGTCTTCGTATCCATCGTTCAATGGTCCGCCTGTACCTTCTTCATTCGGTGACTGCTTAATATAATCTCCACAGTAAGTACATATCACTGAGGTCTCTTCTTCAACAAAAGTCCCCCAGCCAGTCTCTGACGAATAGAACCTGACCTGGTTAAGCAGTATAGAATCACACACAGCATCGTGAGATACCTGCATGGTCAAATCAATCTCTCTCACATCCCCTGGTGCCATATCACCAAAGTTCCATTCAATATAGTCGCCTGTTACTGTAACCGGGCTGATTGTTGCACTTATATAAATTGTATCTTCATCAAAATAATCTTTCAATAGAACTCCGCTGCCTGTACAGTCAC
>JAUVES010000015.1 GCA_030594675.1 Candidatus Nanohaloarchaea archaeon | reverse complement strand
GTGCAGTTGTCTAGACCTTCGTTCATGTTTGTTAATGTTCCGTCGTTGCTGTAACTGCTGTAATCTTTTGCAACGGTTCCAGTATTATTGTCAAACCTCCACCAACCGACCAGAGAATTGTTCCAGTCGATGAAGGCGGTTGCATTGTAGCCGTCTGTTACTGTCGTGTTTACATATGCCCAATCATTACTTATTGTATCGCCATCCGTCTCTGTCGGCGGGACAAATGAGATGTCGGGTGGAGTATCGTCAATCACTTTTATCTCTGTGTTGCCTTCAAGTGCGATTGTGAAGCTTGGAAGTGTGCCTACAGAATCAGTTGTAAGATATTGGGTTGTTGTTCCTGATGAGGATGTGTTGTATATTGAATAAATTGTGGACGGGGACAACCCTGTTAAATTATATCTTGCAGTCAATCCTACGGTTGAGTTGGTGTCGTTCCAGGTCATCTCGACTTGAGACCATGTTGTGAGGGTTCTGTTCAAATAGCTTTGTTCCGATACGTTTGTCTTCAGCCAGATATTGCCGTCTGTTTCATTGTTGTAGTTGAACCAGGATGTGTTGTCATAGAAATATATTTTTCTCTGCGCTGTGAAGTTGGTGTTAGTGATGTTGTTTGTTGTGCCTGCATCTCTAAGGTAATAATCATATGCTAATTCTGAAATGACAGAACCTCCAGTTATGTTGTTTGTACTGGTCGAGTATAGAGAAACCCCGTGACTATTCATATTTGATACTATTATATTATTGTCCGAAATTATATGTCCTGAACCATAACTAATAGATATGCCGTTAGAATACGTGTCAGAGTTTGTGATATTGTTGTTTGAAACCGTATTCTCTGCTGATGTGTATAGTTTCACACCAGGACCGTGGCTATTAATTATATTGTAAGATATAATATTGTAATTACTTGAAGAAATTAGGTATATACTATGACTAACTTCACCTACTGTTTTAAATGTATTATTTGTTATTAAGCTGTTTGTCATCCCATATGTTAAGATCCCATAAGCATTTGAAACGCTTGCATTCCCTTGCACAATATCAAGATCCTTTATTGTTATACCATCATAACCATCAGAATTATTTATTGCATACCCTGTAGAGACCTTTGAATAGTTTATCGTGTATCCATCCCCATCCAGGGTTATATTGTCCGCACCTATTGTAAAGCAGGTCCCGTCGGAGGAAACATTTGATGTCAGGAGGTAAACTGCATTAGGTGTTGAAAGCACCATACACTCTGATGTGAGGATGGGCGCATCATCACTCAGAGGAAGATAATCTGTATTGTTAGTACTTAATGTGTATGAAACATCGCAAAATCCATCATTTTCAGAATCAGTGCATGTATCTGAATATCCGGTAAATGTTGAGTTGGTCCAATAGTTGCCGCCGATTTGTGTTCCTGTTGAATAGATTCTTGTTCCTGACTGGTTTGTTGTGTTCCAGTCATTTTCATATGTTGTACCTGCAAACAGGACATAATTTGACAGATTGAACAGATTGTTGTATATTAAACTGCCTGAAGTGGAATACAGGTAAAGACCATAGTCTGTTGTCTTAAGTATGTTTTCTTTTATTGCCGTTGAATTTGACTGGAGAAGGTATAGGGAGTAAGAAGTTCCGTCAGCCCCTGCTGAACCGCTGTATGCTGAAGCACCACCAGTTCCGCCGTCTAAGCCTGAAACAGAGTTGGCGCTTAGATTGTTGTCTGTCGATGAGTCCATATAGATTCCTGCTGCTGTCCCTCCAGCACCTCCCGGATCATCATATCCTCCAGTTCCGCCGGGCATGCCGCCGAACCCAGATATAGTGTTATTGTACATTGTTGAGCTTGTTACATCAATCAATGCCAGCCCTGTTGAGATTCCGCCGGCATATCCTGATGAATATTTATTTCCAGACCTTATGGATCCGCCTATAAGTATAGGTATTGTGCTTGTCGTGACATCAAAATCAGATACATCCAGGTTTGATTGATTATAGAAGTAAAGTATGGGCTTACTTTCTATTGTGTTTAATTTCGCCTCATCCGGCGAGTTTCCGGACAGCTTGGTTATTTCGTTGTCAATAGAACTTGTATCTACCCATATCCCTGATGAAGTACCGCTTTTGCCAGAGAAACCACTAAAAGATCCTGATCCTGCAGTCCCTCCTGTCAAAGACGAAATCTGTGTACCTATCAGATCATTGTCAGTTGATGCCATAAAGTATATGCCTGTTGCAGTTCCTCCTGTCCCTCCTGAACCGCCAGATGGGCCACCCCAGCTTTTATATCCACCAGATCCACCTGTCCCTCCTGTCAAAGACGAAACCTGGGTGCCTGTCAGATTATTGTCGGTTGATGTTTCAAGACATATTCCTGCTGCTGTCCCTCCTGCGCCGCCTGAACCTCCGGTAGCGGCACCGGTTCCACCTTTGCCCCCGGTCAGACCAGATATTGTGTTGGAAGATACATTATTATCTTCTGATATATATAGATAAATTCCTGCAGTTATGCCCCCAGTTCCACCTGTATCACCCCACCCTTCTCCTGAACCTCCGGACATCCCGCCGAACCCGGATATAGTATTGTCATATACTGTTGAATTTATCACATCAATCAAGGCAAGCCCTGTTGAGATTCCACCGATTCCTCCTGTGGAACTTACTTGGACTGAGTTCCCCCCAATCAGGACAGGTATTGTTGAAACACTGATTTCAAATCCGGAAATATTTATGTCTGATTGATTAGCGAAGTATAATATCGGATCTCCTTCTATTGTGGTAAGTTTTGTTTGGTCCGGAGAGTTTCCGGACAGAGGGGTTATTGTGTTGTAATAGGCATCTGTATCAACCCATATGCCTGCTGCGGCCCCTATTGCCCCTGATACACCATTCCATCCTGTTGTGACTCCACCACTACCTCTTGTTAAACCAGATATTACATCACTTGCCAATATGTTATCTTCTGATGCCTTTAGATATATTCCTGCTGATGTCCCTCCTATCCCTCCAGTTCCATAAAATCCTCCGGAGCCACCAGCCCCACCAGTCATACTTGTAACCTGATTATCTGTTAAATTATTGTCATTTGATGCTGAGACATAAATCCCTGTTGAAGTACCTCCGACACCCCCTGTGTTATAGTACGATGCAGTTCCGCCGATACCGCCAGTTAAACCGGATATTGTGTTGGAGGAAATATTGTTATCTTCTGAAATGTACAAATAAATGCCTGAAGATATACCACCTTTATTTCCGTAATCGTATGATATTGTTGCTCCTGACATCCCGCCAAATCCAGATATTGTATTGTTGTATATTGTTGAGTTGGTTATATTGATCAAGGCAAGCCCTGTTGAGATTCCGCTAGCACCCAGGCTAGATTTTGTATCGATAGAGCCTCCGACCAATACAGGCATTGTTGAGACACTGACATCAAAGCCGGAAACATTTATACTTGACTGATTAGCAAAATACAATATCGGATCTCCATATATTGTGTTTAGTCTTGAACTATCAGGTGAGTTTCCTGACATAGGAGTTATTGTGTTGTAATAGGCATCGGTACTAACCCACATACCTGCCCCTTTTCCAGTCGTACCGTATGAACCGCCATACCCCCCGTCTCCTCCGACTCCTCCGGTCAAAGCAGATATTGCGTTTGAGGCAAAAATGTTGTCTGCTGATTCATCCAGATAAATTCCTGTCGAGATACCCCCAGCCCCACCAGAATCAAGATGTCCGCCTTCTCCCCCCTTTCCTGCAATTAAATTAGAAATTGTGTTTGATGTAATGTTATTCTCTCTTGAGTCTATGAAGTATATTCCCGTTGAAATACCTCCAGCACCAGCAGGACCGTTGAACCTTCCTGTACCTCCTATCCCTCCAGTAAAATCTGAAAGTTGATTTATAAAAAGACTATTGTTTGTTGAAGATTCCAAATATATACCTGATATTGTTCCTCCCGAACCACCATTGCCGCGATATGCCCTTCCAGTTCCGCCGGACATTCCAGAGAAACCAGATATAGTATTGTTTATGATGATTGAATCGTTGGTCTTGATTAAAGCTATACCTGTTGATTTTCCTCCTGAGCCTCCAGGATAACCTGTCTGAGTAGATCCTCCCAACAATATTGGTATTGTATCTGTTGTTATATTGAAATCTGATATATTAATATTTGTTTTATTGTAAAAATACATGATTACGGCCCCTTCAATAGTGTTCAGCCTGGAAGTATCCGGGATATCATAGGCACCTTGCGCCGTTGTTGGTGTGATGTTATTATCATAGGAATCAATAGCAACCCATATTGCTGCACCTATACCTGCCACGCCATTAGAACCAAGGGAACTCCCCTCCACACCTTTGGCACCACCGCCTAAATCAGATATTGCGTTTGCAGTCAGACTGCTGCCCGTCGATGATTCTATACACACCCCTGCCGCCAATCCTCCAGAACCTCCAGAACCAGAACTACTTCCTGTTCCACCTACTCCTCCGTCCAGGCTTGAAACAGAGTTAGCACTTATGTTGTTTCCTGTTGATGATTTTATGTGTATCCCTGCAGACAGCCCCCCCGAGGCTCCAGAGTAGTAATTTGTCGAACTGGAACCTCCTTTTCCTGCTGTTAAATTTTCTATTGTGTTGTTATATATTGTATTAAAATCGGATTCCAGATAAATCCCTATCGCATTTCCCCCGGGATTAAGGGAGGCATCTCCCGCGTTTGTTCCCTGGCAGCCATATACTTCATAGATTGTGTTATTTTCTACTGTGCTGTTGTCTGAACCTGCATCCAGATAGATTCCTGCCTGCCAGTTGGAGATTACGCAGTTCTTTATCATTGTGTTTTGTCGGTCTGAAAAGACTGCGTACTTGTTGTCTGCAGAGATTCCGTTCAGTGAAAAACTTCCATCTATTGTACTTCCCTGACAGTTCAGAGTTACATCGTCTGCTGTTATGTCCATGCAGGCAACCTCTGTTGAGTTTTCAATTGACTGGGTCAAGTGATAGATCCCTCTTGCATCATCCATATCTGTGCAGTCTGATATGTAATATATATGTTCATCGCTTAAAGGAAGATGATCAACATTATTGGAATCAAGAGCATGATCGGTGTCACAGAAACCGTCTGTGTCTGTGTCTGCGCAGGTGTCTGAATAACCGTCTCCTGTGGAGTTTGTCCAGTAGTTGCCGCCGATCTGTGTTCCTGGTGAATATATTCTTTCTCCAGATTGGTTTGTTGTGTTCCATGTGTTTGCATATATTGTTCCTGTAAAGCCGAAGTTATTCGTGTTGTTGAAGAGGTTGTTGTAGATTATGCTGCCTGCTGATGAGTCTATGTATATGCCGTATGCTGTACTGCCTGAGATTGTGCTGTTTACTATTGTGCTGCCATCTGAGGTGTTTAAGTAGAGCCCGATATAGCTGTTTTTTATTATGGTGTTTGTGACATATGCGTTGTCTGTCTCTATGAAGATGCCTTTATGGTCTTCTGCGCCGTCGTATCCTACTTCGCTCAGATACGAGTCGTTTATATGGAAGTCTGCTCCGGATTCAACCTGAAAGAAATAATGCGCTGATGAGTTTCCGCCAGCCACTGATGCACCGTTTGTGATGTTTGAGCTGTTGATGATGTATAGGGAGCCTGTTGGTGTGATGTCTATGCCAATCTCACCGTCAGAAGAGCCGTTCATGTAGTGGGAAGTATTGTTTATATATGTCGTTCCGGAGATTGTGAAGTTGCCGTTGTGGATTATTGAATTTATGGAGTTTTCGAACCTTAATGTCGCACCTGCATCAACTGTTAGCTTGCTTATCGTCAGGTCAACATTATTGAATGTTACGGTTCCATTGCTGCCAATTATCATATCATATGCTGTGGCCTGGCCCATATTGATGCAGACAAGCGTCTTATTGATTATCCAGTCGCTGGATTCTGGAGGGGTGCATGTTGTATCTATTGTGAATGTCACTGAAGTGCTGTTTATGTTTCCTGCTGTATCATTTGCCCATAAAATCAGTGTTGACTGCTGGTTGTCAAGGGCGGTGAATGTCGTGTTTCCGGTAAGGGTTGTATTTGTGCCATTATATTCATACCATGTTGTGTGCAAGTTAATATCTGTACTTGTATAGTTTAGGTCCATATCTGCGCTTAAATAAGTTGTGTTTTCAGGGATGTGTACTAGAACATACGGGTCAGTTGTATCAGCAACATACACAAAATAATCAGAGGTGTTTGAATTGCCTGCTGAGTCATAGGCAATCACTCTCCAGTACCATTTGTTGTCAGTCCAGTTGGAAGTTACTGAATAGTTGCTATCGTCAATTGCTGTTGTGATGTAAGTGTGATCTATGCTTGTAAATGCAGAGTCATTGTCAACCTGAACTGTATAATTTACAAAGTTGTCTTCGGTTATTGTTGTCCAGTTGAGGTCTGGAGTTTTGTCCGAGGAGTTTATGTTGTTTGCTGGAGAAATCAAGATCGGTTCTGTCGGGAGATCTGTGTCAACGATAAATTTTGATTGGGGGGCGGGAATTTGCTGGGTTATTGCTGAGGTGTTTGCCAGGGTTGAGTTTGCATAGAAAGTTACATTATACTGGCCTTTAAGATTACTGAATTCTTCTGAGACATTCAGGAGATTGTACCAGGTCTGCGTCTGGGTTTTTGCTGTTGCGTTGTCCAGATAATAGGTCTTTACTGTTGTATTTGGCATAGTTATGTTTACCCAGACGGTGTCTATCGGGTTGTCCATATTCTTGTAGACAAGTGATGAGATATTTATCTGCTGGTCTGAATTTGTATAATTTGTTCCTGTCTGCGGCGAGATTGCTTTCTGGTCTCTTATTGCGATTTCTTGCTGTGTGAACTGCGTTGAATTTTCCCCGTAGATGCCATTTGCATCTGTCAGGTTGACTTTTAGTGTGGAATTGCCTGCTTCCAACGGTGCCTGGAGGGTATAGTTGTAGTTGCCGTCTGTGTCTGTTGATGTTATTAGTTGTTCCTGCCCTGTGGTGGGTGTTGGCTCTGGAAGGATATAGTTTCGAACACTAATTAAATCAATCCAACCCATATCCGAACCAGAAGATACAGACCCATCTTTTTCATAAGCAAATTTTATGCTATTGGTTCCGGAAGAAAGATTGTAACTTATATAATTCCAGCCAACAGTGCTTGAAATACGGGAAATATAACCACTACTGCGCGTACAAGCATCGTTGTTTATACAATAATACAAGAAGTCATAATTTGTTTCCGAACTCACTTTCCAGTAAAATTCAAGCAGTCCTGAGTGAGAAAGTGAGACATTTTTTTTAATCCATGAAGATTGAGAATTACCAATATTATTGTTTCCGGAAGAATAATCGCCTTGGTATTTCTCAGATGTGAATGCTATCCAATATGGGGATACACTTCCTCCAACAGCCCAGTATAATGTATCAACGATTCCGTTTTCCCAATCTTCAAAAAAATCAAAGGTTGCAGACCCGTTGCTTTGGCTTTGTGCCTCTGTGTTACTGTAGTACATATAAATTGTTGTGTCTGTGTTGTTTTGGACGAATGGGACTTTTACCCAGAATGTTGCGTTGTCTGATGATGATGATAAGTTGCATGTTTCTGTCCAGTATGAGATTTCTGTTTCCTGTCCTAAAGTTGAGTTGTAGTATGTGAATCTTGTGTCGTTGCAGTACTGTTGGATTTTATTGTTTAAGTATTCTTCTGATAAGTTCTGGACTATTTTTACCTGGTAATCGGTCAGGTCTTCTGCCGTGTTTTGGATTGTTATTGGCTTTCTGTATTTCCAGCCAGTTAATGTAAGTTCATCAGTTGGTGGAATATGACTTACCTCAAATAACACTCCATTCAACCAAAGAGATATTGTGTTATTTGTCACATTTGTTTCATCCGGCTGCAAAACTGCTTTCCCGGAAACAGTTATGTTATCTTCCGAGTTGTAAATGGTTTTATCTGTGTTGATTGTTGCTGTGATGTTTTGAATGTAAATTGCATAGCTTGATGTGTTTTGCTGATTTCCTGCTGTGTCGTTTGCGTATATCTTGAATGAAATATCTCCTACTGAAGAAAATGATATTGTATGATTGTATATTCCGGAATACTGGTCGCCTGACTCAAGCGTCATTGTGTAGTTCGTAGGAGTGGCTGATGAATTTTCCTCTATGATGACATTGTCTATTCCGGTCAGATTATCAGTAGCATTGATTCTTATAATTGTTGAGCCATCATCCACATCAACATATGAAGTATAGGTTAGGTCTGAGAGTGTTGGAGGTATTGATTCTGAAGTTATCGTTACTGTCCTCGTCTCTGTGCTGTTGACATTCCCTGCCAAGTCCTGTGCGTAGGCTGTGTATGTATAGGTGCCTTCATCTAAGTCAGTGAAGTTGTGGTACAATCTGTATAGCCCTGCATTGTAGGAGGCGTTGATCTCTTCGGGGGTGAGGGCGCGGTTGTAGATTCGGACTTCGTCTATTGTGCCATTGAAATGTGCGGAAGCACTTCCATTTTGTGTACCAATATGCAATTTATTAGTATCTGTAGTATTAATATTGCATTCTGTAAGATTTTCTGCAACAAGCTCTCCGTCAATATATCCTCTTAAACCAGAAGCATCGCAAGTTAAGACGATATGATTCCATTCAGTTTCAGTAAGATTTTTTGTGCCGTTAGAGGCAATTCTCTGTGCTGTTTCATATGATTCACTTGCTGAAAATGTTATCCATGCTTCAGGGCGATCATATTTTTCCCAGATAATGGAATATGGACCCCACCAGTTATATTTTGATAAAATTGTTTGGTAATGACTGTTATTGTTTTCTCCATTTGGTTTTACCCATATACTTATAGTCATATGATTATTTCTTAAGCTTGAATCATCGACAACTTCAAGATGATCATCTATTCCGTCAAACTGTAGTGCCTTTCCGAATTTGCCTGTTGTGTAGGATGGAACAGAAACATTGGTTCCATTATTCCCATAGCTTGACCAGTCGCGGAAGAATGTCGTGTTCTCTCCGGACTCATTGTTGAACCTCCACCAGCCGACCAGAGAGTTGTTCCAGTCGATGAAGGCAGTGATATTGTTGGTGTCTGTTGCTGTGACATTGATATAGGCGTAATCGTTGCTTGTGGTGTTGCCGTCGTCAGGGGTGGGCGGGACGAAGGAGATGTCGGGTGGAGTATCGTCAATGACTTTTATCTCTGTGTTGCTGTTCAGGAGGATTGTGAAAGATGGTAAAGTGCCTGCGGAATCTGTTGTCAGGTATTGGGTTGTTGTTCCTGATGATGATGTGTTGTATATAGAATATTGAGTGTTTGCGAACAATCCTGTGAGTTCGTATGTTGCTGTCAATCCTGCGGTTGAGTTGGTGTCGTTCCAGGTCATTTCTGCCTGCGACCATGCTGCGATGATTCTTGACAGATAACTTTTTGCTGAAACTTTTGCCTTGAGCCAGATGTTGCCGCCTGTCTCATTGTTGTAGTTGAACCATGAGGTTGTGTCATAGAAGTAAATTTTCCTCTGTGCTGTGAAGTTCGTATCCGTGAAGTTGTTTGTAGTGCCTTCCTGCCGAAGATAATAGTCATATTGCGATTCTGATATGATTGAGCCGCCAGCAATGTTGTTGGAAGAGGATAACCACAGGTACATTCCTGTATCAGAGGAGGCAATTATACTGTTGCCTGAAAATGTGTTTGTATTAGAACTCACTAAAAATAGGCCCTCACTAAAACTGCCTGATGTTTTTACAATGTTGTCTGATAAAATATTGTTGTGGGCCGTATCAAGATATATGCCCTTAGCAGAATCACCAAAAGTTGTTACATCATTATGCATTACTGTGTTGCCTAAAGAGCCTGATGTTATATATATGCCGTTATAGCTGTCTAAGAGTGCTGTGAAATTGTTGTATGAAATATTGTTGGTGTCAGAGTCACTTAAATGTATTCCGTTTCCACCACTTACGACAGTATTGTTTGATATTGTATTTAAGGTGGAAGAGTCCTCGAGATAGATACCATCATTGCTCTCAAGAGATGTTGTGATAGTATTGTTGATTATTGTGCTGTAATTCATCGCAGAAGCATAGATTGCATAAGAATCGCAATTACTTGCACCATCTACAATATTAATATTTTTTATTGTAAGATTATTGTAAGATCCGGGGCCATAATAAAAACTGTTGAGTATTCCATAACCTTCAGATGCCTGTGAATATGTCATGGTGTATCCATTGCCGTCAATAGTTATGTTCTCTGCGCCTATGGTGAAGCAGGTTCCGTCAGAGGAGACATTCTGTGTTAAAGTGTAAACTGAATCTGTCTGATTCAAGTCCTGGCATCCGGATATATTGAATTCATGCAATATTATGCTGAAAACATACACATTACTGTCTGCAGAACCTACAATCATATCAAGAAGGCCATCACCATCCAGATCAGCAATGGCCGGACTTGATCTCACAACATCGCCGGTTGTATAGTTCCATAAT
>JAUVES010000086.1 GCA_030594675.1 Candidatus Nanohaloarchaea archaeon | reverse complement strand
CATGCATGTGCTTCCAAGTGTATCTTCAGTCGGGTCTCCAATACTTGCACGTATGTGCTGGGGAGAATAAGTAGAGGAACATACAAAAGTTGTTGCCATAGTCATCTGTCCTACAGCAGATGGTGGAAAAATTGGGCAGGTTAATGTTCCAGATTCTGTAAAGTCCCATCCTGTCTCTGCAACACTGTAGGCAATTGTCCATATGAAATCTTCGCCTGGGATGCAGACAACTTCTATAGTTGCAGTTATTATTTCACCAGCATTATAATTATATTCATCTGAATCAAGCGTAAGCTCTTTTATATATAGTAAAGAATCAGTTTTACTGCTTCCTTGACAATTATCTACATGATCTGGGTAAGCATAATCGTAAATATTGTCATTTTGCTGGTGGTCGCAGCTATATGTAGGCCCATACACACTCCGCCACTCTTCTGAGCATACTTTTGGTGTGATATCACGGAATATCTGTGCAGAACTAAGTTTTTCTGAGTAGTAGGCATTTACTATTGTCGGTGATGCAAGAGGTGCACGAAGAAAATACGGATCTGTTACTGTATCGGTAAAGTCATTTGCGATATCGAACAGTTTCCAGTATCGATTGTCAAGTTTTTCTATTATAATATCTGAATTTTCCATTTCTATAGAATCTGTTTTTTCTATTATCCTGTTGTCTCCGTAAAAGGCAATAGTCTTATCAAGAGTTGGATGTGCTGGTACAAAATATGCATTCCATGTACCAAGAGAGAGTTCGGAGCCTATATGCGTCTTTGACTTTCCGTAATCAGACCTGTACATGTTGAGCCTGTCTTTGAGCATTATATCTGTAAACCGCGGAAATTCAGCTCTCTGGGCAAGAGCATCACCTGCAAATGTCACTCTTGGGAAAACTGACTTGAAGTAGGATTTTATATTTTTTGCACCTTCAAAAGATGCTTCATGATTATTCTGTTCTACTCTAAGAATCACTCTTGTGTCTCCGGATAAGACTGTTGGCGCTGTGTATGTTTCCATAAGGTTGCCTGCGCTGTCATACTGATTCACTTCACCTTTTATATGGGTAATCATCACTATGTACGGAGGGGTAAGGATGATATGATCATCTATGGCATGAGTGTTGTATTTAATAAATACCTCTGTATCCGGTATGTCCTCGTAACTGTACGGTATTGTCTTGACATTGTCGTTCTTATCTGTAGCATAATAAGACCAGTATAGGATGTCATCCTTAACTTTCATAGGAAGAGGATCAACACCTGGAAAGTCAAGGTCTCCATTGTTGAAATCGTTCTCAATCTGCGTGTTTCTATTACTGATGTCTGCATTTCCGGCAGTTGCTTCCAAAAAGAATTCCCTGTTATCAAGTATTTCTGAAGAGAGGCCACCGTGAAGGGCAAGATCTCTTGTCATATCCTGCATTGCATGCTTCAAAGACGGCTTTATGTAGAGGTCGTTTATCGACAGAAGCTCTGCATCCATCTGTGTGACCTGCTTTTCATTGTGCATAAGAGAAAGTGTATCTATTGCCCATTCCATCCCTGATACAATGAGTATAAGAGCGAAGAGGATTACAAATACGGGTATCAGAAGACCTAACCCTGAAATCCCTTTCTTATCAGCATTACCAATCATAATCATATTCCTCCTGTTGTTGCAGCGGGGTTAAAGTAGACCATGGCTCATTACTCCACTCTTCAAGCACAGCTGTCGCAGATGAGTACTGCATATTACCATCATCTGCAAGAGGTACCCTGATTTTTGATATATCATTTATTGTCTCTTTGAAATAACGGGGATTTACTGGAAGAGGAACAATTGATGAGCTTGTGCCACCAGCAGGATAATGGGTTATTGCCCAATCCAGACCTGTTGTTGTTACAACATTTTCAACCCAGGGTATTAGGGTATCCTTTTCTTTATCATAAGTTATTCCCGGCCGCCTCAACTCTAAGTATTTCTGGCTGTTGTATGTCACATAAAAATACATGCAATGATCTATATTATTACCATCCTTATCTTTTCCCTTATTGACATCTGCAATTGTGACCAGAGCAGCTGTTATACAGCCTCTTAAAGATGCATCAATATCTTCCTTGACTTCCTGCGTTCCGCTGACATATACACTTATAAGATCTTCAACATTGTAGTTTTCATAATTTACGATACCTGTATCGCAGTCAGAAGCCATAATTGCATAAAGCTCTCTGCCTGCATCTGTTGAGTACTGCATATTCCTCTGGCCTTCTGAAACATTTGTAAAGACATCTATATTAAAAAGAATGACAAGGGCTATTGCCAGAATTATGATTACTGTAGACATTATCAAAATAAAAGGCTCTGAGATAACTACACCTTTTTTTAAGACTGGCTGTTTTTTATTCATACATCTTAACCTCAAATTCTATCTTGCCGATGGCGGGATTCTCATTGGATGGACGTACAACACCTATGACTTCAGCAAATTCAAAGTCTCCATCTGCAGGGTATACATCATCAAGAGCAATATTAGGGTCTTTATCATCAGGGTCATTTGTGAACATATACCACCCCCCATAACCTGAATATATTTTAAGATAATACTGGTTTGGATAAAAATTGATGCAATGCTCCACTGGAGTTGCAGCACGGCATGATATATCGCCAGAGATTATGCCACCCCCTCCACTGTCAGTGAAAGCAGCATCTATCTTATCCCAATCAAAATACATCTTATAATCTGAACCGCTTGAATATAAGGTGTCTTCAGACTCCATCCTGAAAATATCTGACTTGAGGACTTGATGCCATAATTCTACATGATTTCTATCCTGCCTCATTGTCACTACAATCTCTTCAGAATTTATTGCAGAATAGATCATCCACATTATGACACCTATAACTATGCATACAATCATTATTTTTCCAAAAAATACTGGTAGCATCTGACCTTTTCGTTTTGCTCCGGGCATTCTGCATATCATATATTGCACCTGTCAGTATAAAGGATCTTCAATCCTGAAATTGTAATTGCCGCCATTATCATCTGTATGCTCCAGATTAAGCAATATTTTTGACCCCATTTTTGTATAACATGAATTTTCTGTCAATATACATTGCGGGAATATCTTATCACCATCATAAATATTGATGTTCTCTGCATAAAAAGGTGATATATCCAGGGTGAATGACACATAGTACTCTCCTGTAGCTGCTGTATCCTCAGGAACAAACACATCGAACTTGAAATAGTTGCGGTCAAAGTCTCCTGGAGTGATTTCTATATATCTCTGTGCAGGTGTTACAAAATGGTAGAATTCCACCTTTATCACTGTATTGTTTGGATATACTGTGTTTTCGTCAAATTTTCTTGTGTAGAAGAATCCAAAGTTATAAAAATCTGTTAGTTGGACATTGTTTACAAGCCTTATCTCGGATAGATAGACTGTTGTAAACCTGATTTCTGTATTACTTACTATTTCCATGCAATCCAGGGGTATGGGATTGTTAATATTTGAGCACAGATTCATCGGTCCATCAAAGAAAAAGACATCTGTTTTTGCTGTGCTCAGAGGAGAGATATCAATAGTAACATCTGCATAATTATTTGCAGTAGCAGGTAATGGATCAAATGGCATGTCAATATCAAACTTTACGACAGATTTTGTTATTTCCTGCGGTATTATCTGTATATATAGATTTGCGGGATTATTTATGTTAAAATTATGGAATGCTACATCTTTTATTTTTCCGAATGGTATAGGTGTTACCACATTTACCAGAGGCGAGTTTGCTACATCTTCTTCACCATCTATCTGCAATAGCCCATCAAAACCCCAGTCAAAGTCATATTTTAGGTCAATGTATTTATATTCTGTGTCGCATTCAGAGCCGGGATAATTCATTACAGTAATTGTTGCGATACCTGCTGAATGATCTATCGTCTTTACAAAACATATCTTTTCTATCACTTCACCTGCACCAAATCCATCTACAATATCTATTCCTTCAGCAATGTGTATTGACTGCGAGAATGTCACTGTATTATATATCACATTTGTAAAATTTTCATCTATAGATATATCTACACCGATAATATCTACATCAAGAGTCTGTGTACCCTGATCAATTGTTGATGATGACATGTGCTGTACTGCGTTTGCAATATCGTCTGCGAGATGATCAAGCCGTGCATGCATCTTGAAATTTATTCCATTATTCATCATGTTCACTACCATCCCTAAAAGAACTATAATTATAATTACACTAAAAACACCGAGCAGAAGAGTTTGCGTTGAATTCATAATGTATCAGCATCCTGGAAGAAGGCTTGGC
>JAUVES010000073.1 GCA_030594675.1 Candidatus Nanohaloarchaea archaeon | reverse complement strand
CACACAGGAACTTTTTGAAAAATACCCGGATATCGGCTCTCTTGCACAAGCAGAACTGGAGAATATTGAAACAATCATAAGGTCTACTGGATTTTATCATAACAAGGCAAAAAATATAATTAATGCATCAAAGATGATAGTCGAAGAGTTCAATGGAAAAGTTCCTGATACTATGCAAGACCTCTTGAAACTTCCCGGTGTTGCAAGAAAGACAGCAAATATAGTCCTGACAGATGGATATGGTAAAAATGAAGGTATCGCTGTTGACACACATGTAAAAAGACTATCAAATAAGCTTGGATTTACAAAAAGCAAAGATCCGGACAAGATAGAAAAAGACCTGATGAAAATCATTTCTAAAGAAGAGTGGAAAAATGTAACAAATATTTTCATAACTCATGGCAGAAACACCTGCATCGCAAGAAACCCAAAATGCGATATATGCGCAATAAGAAAAATGTGCCCGTCGAGAAAAGAATAGTGATAAAATGAAAGAGAAGAAAATATTTGTCATACAGGAGTACAAGGCAACCCACCATCATTACGACCTCCGCCTTGAAATAAATGGTGTCCTAAAAAGCTGGGCAGTACCTAAAGAGCCACCAACAGAGTTTGGCATAAAACGTCTTGCAATACAGACACAAGACCATGATATAGAATATGCAGATTTTGAAGGCACAATACCTGATGGTCAGTACGGTGCAGGGGATGTGAAGATCTGGGACAAGGGCAGGTTTGCTCTAGAAAAGATTACAGATAAAGAAATTCTTTTCCGCCTTGAAGGAAAGAAGATGAAAGGTGACTTTGTCCTGATAAAGACAAAGATGGGAAAAGATACATGGCTTTTCTTTAAAAAAGAATAAATATTCACCAACCAAAAAGACATATAAGCAACCAATCACATTTTAAAATCAATGACAAAAATAAAATCAGAAACAAAATTCTTATGGAATCTGATTGTCCATACAATCCTTACACCAGTGACTATACTATTATACCTGATAGGAAAAAGAGAGTTCAAAGATATATACAGGCCACTTACAGATATAAAAGAGTTTGTGTTTGATGCAGGATTTACGATAAGCATAATTCTGCTGACAATTCTGACAAGTTGTATCGGATGGTTCTTGCTTCCTGATGCAACGTTTGGTGCATTGATGAATCACCCGCAGGACATTCTTAATTATGAAAGATATTATGCCTTGATCACCTGTGGTTTTATACATGGAAGCATACCCCATCTATTTGGAAATATGTTGGCACTATTCATTTTTGGCAGAGTGGTGGAAAGAAGTCTTGGAACTAAAAAGACAGCGTACATATACTTTGGAGCACTTCTCATAAGCAGTGTGGGAGACTCACTCATACGCCTGTTCATATTCAATAGTAATGTGCCGGCCCTTGGTGCATCAGGTGCTCTTATGGGCCTGGTTGCAACTGCAATGCTGCTGGAGCCGTATTATATAACATATAAAATTATGATACCTATACCGATAATCGTATACGGCTGGCTGGCAATCTATGCAGATATATCAGGCATCTTAAGCTTTGCAAAGGATGGAATCGGACACTTCGCGCATCTGTTAGGTTTTTTCTCAATCACATTGCTCTTGTATTTTATGGAACCATATAATAAGGAAAAGATGAAGAAAGGATTTTATATCAATATAGCATCTCTCATTGTTTTCGGACTATTTATCTTCTATTTTGGAATTGGATAATATTATCAACTCAATTATCTGATAGATAGAGACAGCCACCCGACCGAAGGGAGTGGTGGCTCAAATACCCTGGCTTTTTGAAGCCCGTTATTCAACTCTCAACCCGACAAAAATAACAGCGAGCATCACGATCGCCCCGAACAGAAATGCACTGTTAAGCCCATACATATCAGCCAGAAGGCCGCCGACAACAGGACCTGCAAACGCAGCGATGTCAGCAATAGCACCATAGATGCCTGTGATTTCTCCTTTCTTCCGTTTAGCCATTGCAGATACATAGCTAGACAGCACAGGAGAAATTATTGCAAGGCCTACACCTGAAAGGAATGCAAAAAGAAGTATAGACATAATATTGTTTGACATAAAAAGAGCGCAGAAAAATACAGATGTCAGAGATGCACCAAATATGAGTGTCTTCCTTGCACCGACATGGTCCGCAATCTCACCAAAAGCGAACTGGAACGTAAAAGGAAAATACAGGAGCGAATATACAACACCGATTTGCCACAAGCTCCCGCCAAGATTATGTATATAAAGCGCAAGAATCATGATAAGAATTGCAGAACTCATCTTTGTAAAGAATGCAATAAGCGTTATCTTGATTCCAAGCGTCTTTTCATCATCATAATCTTTTAGCTCTTTACCTATGAACTTATCTTTGAAGAGCACATCTTTTATGCCCTGATACATAGTTTCCCTGACCTTGATGCTTTCAGGCAGCCTGTTCACTATCATAGCAGCTACGAGCGCAACAAGCCCGACAACATAGAACATGTACCTGATATCAAAAAAAGTGACTACTAAAGCACCTATCAATGGACCTACAGTATATGAAAGAGAACTTGCAGTATAGAAATAACCCATATACTCAGCTCTCTTCTTCTTAGGCGATATGTCACGGACATATGTCTGTGATGGAATCCAAATCCCCACAACAGCAATACCATGATATATCCTTGCTACCATGAGAGCACCAATACTGTTTGCCAAAGCATACAATGGACCGATGATAATATAGTTGACAAAAGAAAATATAAGCACGTTTTTCCTTCCGACCTTGTCAATAAGGTCACCGATCAGAACAGATATTACAGCAGCAACAATTGACATCAGCGATATAAGAAACCCGACCTCAGAATAGCTTGGAACAATAGAATAGATATATAGAGATAGATATGGGATGATAGTGCCCCAGGAAAGCGTATATAATAAAAATGCAAATGACAGCATCTTAAGAGGTCTTGGAACTTTCTTGAAATCTTTCTCAATCCTATATACTTCCTTAAACCTTAGATCCATATATCACACCTATACAAGACCTAAAAAGATTCCAAGACCAATGCTCAGCATAATTATACTGATTATCAGATGAAGATTCTTGATGTTCTTCTCTTTCCATCCAGACACATCATCCACTTTCTTGAACCCGAAATGTATGACAAGTGTGATTCCCAGTAAAGGCATGATAAATATAAGATTATATATCAAAAGCCATGGCACTGCTTCAACCAGTTCAAGCACTGATAATATCCCACCTGCAATGAAATAAGGCCCCATAGTGCAGGGTATAAGGAATAATGTAACAAATGCACCCATGAAAAATGCACCTTTTGGTGAAGTGATGCTTGTCATCATCTTCTTGACCCTTGGCCTCCATCTCATAGGCATCTCCGTCATAAGGCCACCTGGCCTGTACCAGAAATATCCCTTAAGATGCAGAAGCCCAAGAAGTATTGCGACATAACCCAGAAGACTGTAGAGTATGGGCCGGATATTTGTGATAGACTCAACCAATTGGAATGAGCGTATGATTATCAGCCCGTAAATGACATACATTATGAATACTGCGGCGACAAAAGCAAGCCCTGCATTGAGAACTTTACCTTTCCTGTTGCCTGGATCATAAGTGGTGATTCCTATAAGCATAAGTATGAATACAGCAAGGGCGCATGGATTTACTGTATCCGCAAGGGCTATCAGGCCAAGAGTTGTTAAGTTTATATCCTTTTTATCTGCATCAGATGCAACAGTATCATTGATCTCTATCCCACTATCTTCTATACTCTCGCCATTCCACTGGAATATCCATCCATCTACCTTCACCGCATTCTCAAACATCACCTTGTCGCCTGAAAGAGTAACTTCTATAGGTTCAATAACTTCATAGTTTGCAACTTTAAGCACAGATAAGAAATCATCAGATAGAAGAAGGCTTTTGAGCAGTTCAGCATCACCTCCGCCGCCGGAATGGATAAGTATCTTTTCATCTTTCCATATATTTGGCTCGCCGGGAAGCGCAGTTATGTCTATATCTTCAAGGCTCGCAGATGAGCCGTCCATGAGCGGGCATTCATTATTATTACGTGTCTTAGAAACTGCTGTAATGATTGGACTATCTCCGATTATGATATCATCCTTTCCAAAGATTAACAGTGGTATGCCAAACCCACTGCTATACGCATCGTCATAATCTTTCATGATGTGGCTGTTTCCTGAGGACCTGTACACTTCATATTCGATTATGACAAGGTTTGTTGTCTTTGGTGCAGTATCGAGGACTACCGGGTCTGCACGTGCGCAATGCGAGCATCCGATGCCAGTGAAATAGACTGCGCATGTATCTTCTGATGCATATACTGTTGGGATAAATAATGAGGTAAGTATTAAAAAAATAGCAATCATAAGTCTAAAATTCATCTTAATCTCCCTATCCCTATTTTTATCTCCAAGACCTTATATCTTTTAGTATAATCCAAACCTATAAATATCAAAAGATGCAATTAGTTATATGGAAAACAAGCAAAAAGATGAGATTCTGATGGAAATCGGGATTGGAAAATGTGTATCGCATAAGCTGCCAAGTTATATGCAGAGTAAAAAAGTGGTTGTATCCAAGCCATCTGTGGCAGAACAGGTTCTTTTTGGATAAGTATTTTAGGTTCTTTCTATACA
>JAUVES010000118.1 GCA_030594675.1 Candidatus Nanohaloarchaea archaeon | reverse complement strand
CGAAAGGCTTTTATTTGTTTTGGGTGTTTTGGTGTTTGAATATATATATCTTTTAATTTAATTTTCTTATATAACATGTATTATTGGTCATATTTATGAAAACTATTGGCATTCTTGGCGGTCTGGGTCCATCTACTACAGCATATCTTAATAATAAGTTGGTGGAAATTTCCCAGAAAAAATATGGTGCAGTTGAAGATTATGATTTCAATCCTATGATTTTTTATGAAGTTCCTATAAAAACTTTTGATGAATATGGTATTGAGGATAAAAAAGCATTCTTGTCTGCTTTGAAGAAAGGTGTCAAAATTCTTGAGATGGACGGCTCTGATTTTATAATCATAGATTGCAATACTGCGCATTATTTCATTGATGATCTGAGAAAATCTGTAAAAGTACCAATCTTGAGCATTATTGAAGAAGTCTTGAAGTATTGTGAAAATAAAAAATATAATACTCTTGGTGTTATTGGAACTCAGTCTACAGTCGAGACCTGTATTTATGATAAAGTGTTTTCTAAATGTAAAAAAACTATAATACATCCTACGAAAGAAGACGAAGACAAAGCAGTCAAGATGATTCTTGATGTCATGGGCGGAAAAAATAATAATAATGATATCAAGACAATGAAATCAATCTCTAACAATTTCAAGAAGAAAGGTGCAGATGCAATGATTCTTGGATGCACTGAGCTGTCAAACATAGTAGAGGGCAACAAGTTCTCTTTGCCTGTGATTGATACTACAGACATTATCGCAAAAGCAGCCCTTAAATATGCTTATTCTTGATCATGAGAAGTCTCCTTTTTTGAATGTTGGGTTTGCGAGGGGGGTAAATCAAAAACTGTTGAGGATTCTTTCGGGCTTGAGGCTGAGGAAATATTAGAGTCCCAGAAAGAACATAATCGTTGGCACTATCAGGCATCCCATCAGCATTGATCTTTTTACTCCTATCAATTGCGTGTATATTCCCAAAGATGTTGATGCTGTGAGGAGGATGAGGCCGTACATGCCTGTGAATATTACGGTCATTACAGTGAGCAGGAGCATTATCGCGATGCTTGTCTTTTTGTAGTCTATATTTTCTATGATTTTTGTCGCTGCTTTTCCTATGTCAAGAGTGAGGATTGCTGCAAGGCCGGCTGACAGGAATGCTATGCCTATGAATATCTGAAGGGTATCTTTGGTCATGGTGCCTATTATTGCGTCAACTGCTATGGCAACGCCTGACCTTGCGTTGCCTATAAGGTATATGGCAAGGAATGATAGGATGATGTCTATAGTCCCTATCGTGCCGACAGCTATGATGAAGCTTTTGGCTCCTTTCATCTTTCCCAAATGTTGGACAAGCATTGCTGATTGGGAAGAGCCGAGGCCCGGGATGATGCCTGCGACAAGGCCTCCAGCGAATCCTGATATCGAGCTTTTGAGTGTGCCTTTCAGGCGTATTTTTATGTCTGTCTTCTGTTTCGGTATTGCTGATATGTTGCCGAAGCTCATCATTAGGTTGCTCATTCCGAAAAGTCCGGCAAAGAGTGGGAACATGATGTAGTTTGAGTTTATCATGTAGGATTTGAAGGCAATGGTGCCTAACAGTCCGGAAATGATGAAGATGAAAAGAGATGCTCTTCTCTTTGTGCCTTTCAGAATTATGAATGATATCGCAAGGATGAGAAGGTATGGTATCATCGGCTTTATCTTTGCGTATGCAGGAGTTATCATACTTGCTATTGTTATTAAGAAGATGATGAGGATGACCATGCCGAAAAGGCCGCCGATGACTGACAGGGCAAGAGCTTCGTATCCTTTTCCTTTGAACAGCATCTTGTGGGTGGGAAGGACTGTGAGCGCAGTTGCCGGGTCAGGAACGCCGAAGAAGATGGACGGGATGAAGTCAAGGAAGGAGTGGGCTGTGCTCATGGCTATTATGAAGCAGCTTAGGAGAAGCGGGTCTATATCATTTGTGCGGTAGATGCCTAATGCAAGGATAGCTATCGTGTTTATGTGAAGCCCCGGCGTGAGGCCTGTGATTATTCCTGCAAGGATGCCTGCTGCTGCGAAAAGGATGATTGAATCTAGCATGGACTGGTTTTGTTCTGCTTTCAGGTTATTGTTTGTTGGGCACTTAGGGTGGTGATTCTGTTTATTCAGTCAGTTCCTATTTTTTTGATATATTTGTTGAGTTGTACCTGTTCCAGACAGTCCTGAATTCCTTTGATTCAGAAAATAGCTCCTTTAAAGTGCCGTTCGCGATGATTTTTCCGTCGCTGAAAAAGTATATCTTGTCAAATAGCGGTAGAAGATGCAGCCTGTGGATGGATGACAGGATTGTCTTGTCCGTGAATTCAATGAATATGTTTTTATATATGTCAAGCTCGTTTGTCGGGTCTACGCTGCTTGTCGGCTCGTCAAGAAGTACGATGCTCTTGTCTTCAGAGGCCATAAGACCTCGTGCAAGAGCAAGGCGCTGCTTTTCTCCGCCGCTCAGGTTGACGCCTTTTTCGACAATCGATGAGTTGAATCCGTTTGGCAGGCTGTCAGCGACTTTTGTGAAACGTGCAATGTCTGTGTATCTTCTTATGTCAGGCATGGAATAGTTAATACCCATCGTTATGTTTTCTTTTATTGTTGTTGAGAATATTTCGGGATCCTGCGGGATAAGGGCTATTCTTGAGCTGATGTCTTTGAAGCCGTTGTTCAGGAGTTTTCCGTCAAGATATAATTTTATGTGTTTTGGTGTGTATAATTCCCTTATTACTTTTAATAGCGTGGTCTTTCCGCTGCCGCTTTCACCTATGAGTGCTATCTTCTCGCCATTTTTTATATGCATATTTATATTGCAGAGATGCAGGTCTGCACCATCCTCACAATGGTAAGAAAAATCCAGATTGCTTATCTTCAGCTCTTTCCATCCGGGATATATGTGATTTCTTTTCTGTTTTATATTATCTTCGAATTCGTCTGAAATCTCTTCTGCGTTCTTGACTGCTGTTCTTCCCCGTACTATTCCACTGTATCTTTCGGCGAAATTGAAGAACTGGTCTGATATCTTGTTGACATATCCATAAAGTGCATAGATGCTGCCGACCATTATGGCAGTTCCTGCAGTGAAATTGAAATATATGTAAGAAAAGAGTACAAGTACCAGCATGGTTTCACTGCACATAGAGACTAGGAACCATTTTGTTTCGTCAATCTTTGTGGTCCTGACATGAAGGCCGAAAGGGTCCATGATTTTCTTGAACATGGATTTTGATACAAGCTTTTCTGTCCTCAGTATGATGACGGTTGTAATGTTGCTGATTATATCAAATATTTTAGCTGATATCCGGTTTTCTGCATGGAAAAGTTTTGTGTATTTTCCGACAAGTATCCTGTCAAATTTTAAGATAATGCTTATCGTGACAATCATTATGAAAAGAACTATGTAGCTTGCATGGATATTGAAATATATGAGGGCT
>JAUVES010000100.1 GCA_030594675.1 Candidatus Nanohaloarchaea archaeon | reverse complement strand
TGTGTAATGGTTGACTGCATCGTTTGTAAGGTCTTTGTATGCTGCACTATCCAAAGAGTAGCCACACCAGTCTACATCTGTGACTGTGTCTGTCGCTGTGATGTTAAAGTAGATTGTGCTTGTGTTGTAGGACTGGTTCTGTGGGGATTCTATTGTTATGTCTGGTGGGAGGATGTCTATTGTTATTGTCCTGATCTCGGTCTTGTTGGAGTTATTGGCACTGTCGTTTGTCCAGACATAGTAGGTGTAGATGCCGTCTGCAAGATTAGTTTCATTGACGGAACTATTGGTCAGGGTAGAGTTGGTGCCGTTCCAGTTCAGGATGGTCGTGTTCCAGTTGAGTTCTGTTATTGTCCAGTTTAAGTAGGTGTAGTTTACGCTTATGTTTTTGTTGTCAATGTCTGTTGGAAGGACGAATTGTATTTCTGGTGGTATTGTGTCTATTGTCACTGTACGGGTCTCGGACTTATTGGAGTTGTCAGTGCTGTCATTTACCCACACGTAGTATGTGTAGATGCCGTCTGTCAGATTTGTCTCGTTGTGATATGTATTGGTTTCTGTTGTGTTTGTTGTGATATTCCAGTTGAAGATTGTGGTATCTGGAGTACAATCTACTGTCCAGTTCAAGTAGGTGTAGTTATCGTTGATGTACGTATTGTTGCCAGGGGTTGGATAGATGAAAGTTATGGTCGGTATTATTGTGTCTATTGTGAAGTATAAGGTCTCTGTTGAGTTCATGTTTCCTGCTGTATCATTGCAGTAGAAGATTACTGTGTGTGACCCTTCTGTCATTGTGGTATTGACTTCATAGAAACTGGTTGCGCTGTCATTTGACATTGTTATGTTTGCTGTGCCATCAAGTGAATATAGGCATGTATCTGTTGTGGACAAGGTGTCTGTTGATGTGATGTTGAACCAGATTGTGGCTGTGCTGTATGAATCATTATCAGGATAATCTATCGTTATCTGCGGTGGGATTGTGTCTATTGTGAAGGTTATGTTGGCTTTGCCAAGAGTTCCTGCTGTATCATTTGCCCAGACTATAAGTGTGGACTGCTGGTTGTCAAGGGCTGTAAAGGTTGTGTTGCCTGTGATGGTTGTGTTGGTGCTGTTGTAATCATACCAGGCTGTATCAAGGTGCAGATCTGAGGCTGAGTAGTTCAGGTCGCGCTGGATTGAGTTATAGGTTATGCTTTCAGGAAGGTATATAGTCACTATTGGGTCTGTGTTGTCTGCGGTGATGTTTACTTCTTGTTCTGTTGAGTTGTCGTAACTGTCTGAGATTGTGCAGTAGACTGTATGGTTTGTGTTGTCAGCCCATGGGGATGTGAAGTCGCAGGTTCTCTGGCCTGTTCCGCTTGTTCCTGTGCAGAGGTTCCATGTGCTTGGTGCGTTGCCGCATCCGAGGAGGTATGTATCTACTGTATCTGGATCGGATGCACCGTTTGTGGTTATCTGTATGGAATCTCCATTCTTTGCTATTGTTATGTTTGCTGAGACTGAAGTCATGGTTGGCGGATTGTTTATCCTGAAGACTGCCCAGGCTTCCATTGTGTTATTAGGATAGTCGGTTGCGTTGATGTAGACTGTGTAGTTGCCGGGTGACCATGTTGAGACATCTATGGCATCTGTTATGTTGTACCATTCTATTACAGGGGTGTCGGGGATTATGTCGCTATTATTTGTGTATAGGGTGTCTCCGGTTGTGTTGGTGATATTCAGGTAGACAAGTTTTAGGTGATCATTCTGGGCACGGACATCAAGGTTGAAGAGGGTCTCGGAGCGTGGGTGGACTGTGCTGTTGTCGGCAGCTGGTGTGTTGAAATGACGGACAGGATTTACATTATCTATATAGACAGTTCTCTGTTCGGACATGTTTTCAAAGGAACTTGCGTCTGTACAGTTGACGTACCAGTCTACTGTCTCTATATGTTCTGTTGGAAGGGTTGATACATTGTGGGTGACATTGTTGGTTACCTGAGGATTGGTATTGTTGTTGTGAAGGATCCATCCGGTGCCGTTGTATTTCCACAGTTCACAGTAGTCTACATCATCTATGCTGTCAAGGTCGCTTACTTCGTAGGTAAAGTTGAAGGTCTGGCGTCTGTAGCTCATATTAATTGGAAGTATGAGTGTGACTGACAGGTTGGAATTTATTATCGTTGCTGTGTTGCTGGAATTTGCCCATTCGGAAAAGTCGTAACTGTCATTAACTCTTACGGAACAGATTATTTCATCGCCTTTGTCAAGGCCTGATATGGAGAGGTCCAGGGTCTGGCTGGTCTGGCCAGAGATCAGGACATCATTGTCATACCACCTGAATTCTCTTAGGTGCTCTGTGTCTTCGGCATCGCTATCTGAAAATGTGCCATTGGTGCAGTTCAGGGTGTCATTTGTGTATGGGATTGTGCTGTTGAGCTCAGGGGCGGTGACTGTTGGTATCTGGTTGGCTACTATGAAGGTCTGCTGGTAAGATGAGTTCAGGTTGCTGGCGCTATCGTTTGCCCACCATGTGTAGTTTATCTGGTCGTGGGCTGTGTAGTTGCCTATATTGATTGTGTAATAGTAGATGTCGCCGTCTGATGTGGTGACTGTGTAGTTTGTGCTTTCTGTGTTATTATCAAACTGGAGGTAGACTGCGTCAAGGTTTGTATCTATCACTGTGACATTTATCTGGACAGGCTGGTCTTCATGTGGCGGGTTGGGGCTTATCTGGTGGTCGGTAAAGTTTGGATAAGTTGTGTCTATCTTTACGTAGTAGACTTCAGACCAATTGTAGACATCCATACCATCTATAGATGCAACTTTCCAATAATATGACTGGCCGTCTGCAAGGTTGCAGGAAGAGTAGTTGGAGTCGGTTGTGTTTATGTCGCATTCCAGACTTAAGAAATCCGGATTGTTATCTACCTGGAGATTGTAGTTGTTGAGACTTGAACAACCTGCTGCATTGACATCAGTCCAGTTGAAGATTGGTGATATTGTGTTATCCCATGTGTCGTTGCCAGGTGAGATTAATGTTGGAGCTTTGAGTGTGCCACCATTTATAGTGTATGTAACTGAGGTTGTATTCTGCGACATGTTATTAAATGTGTCGTTTGCTGAAACCATTATGTATATATCATCAGCGGGGTTCAGTTCGGTCGGATGCTCATAAGTGCAATTGCCTGATATAATTGTGCTGTTATAGTATGTTGAGTCGTAACCGCTGTTCACATAGATATTGAATACGCATGTGTCTACACCCACGCCTGCATCTGAGACAGTTACATTGAATCGTGGGGTTGTGTCATCTGTGCATGTAGGGGTATCTGGATCTATTGCTGATATCACTGGTGCTGCACCATCAACTGTTAGCTGGAGGGTTGTTGAGTTGCCAGTGTTTTGTGCGTTATCTTTTATGCGCATGGAGATGTTGTATATGGACTGGTCGGACTGGTCAGTCAGGATTATTGTGCAGTTGCTGCTACTGTAGGTTGCGCTATCCCAGGTGCTGCCGTTGTTTAATGAGTATTGGCAGGTCGTGGTGTTAAGGCCGATGCCTGTATCTGAGACGGTGGCATTTATTGTGAAGGTTGTGTTGGTGTAATTAGTGCCGGCAGAGTCAATCAGTGGGATGATTGTGAGGCCTGTTACTTGTGGGAGTATGGTGTCTATGTAGAAGTATAGGGTTTCTGTCTCATTTATGCTGCCGGCACTATCGTTGCATTTGAAGATTACATAGTGTGACCCTTCTGTCATGGTGGTGTTGATTCCTGTGTAATGGTTGACTGCATCGTTTGTAAGGTCTTTGTATGCTGCACTATCCAAAGAGTAGCCACACCAGTCTACATCTGTGACTGTGTCTGTCGCTGTGATGTTAAAGTAGATTGTGCTTGTGTTGTAGGACTGGTTCTG
>JAUVES010000005.1 GCA_030594675.1 Candidatus Nanohaloarchaea archaeon | reverse complement strand
GATAAAACCGAAACCTTTGTCACGGTTAAACCATTTTACTGTTCCATCCATATTTATCTACTCCAAAATACAAAGAATTAGAAATTCTAGTATTTGTTAATATGATTATAGGTTATTACTTTATAAAGGTTTAGGATTTTTGGTGAGTTTTTGGGAAAATTTGGGAGGATTAGTGCCGAGAGCGGGATTTCCAGCGATGGTAAATATTGCATCCATTGCATTCGGACCCGCGACCTCTAGATTTCTTAGCGCCTTTAATATCATTCTGCCGTTAAACAGTCATTACTCATACGCATATGAGTCTAGCGCTCTAAACCAGGCTGAGCCACCTCGGCACTGAAAATTGAGCATAAAGTTTTATAAAAGATAGGGTGTTTTGTGAAAATAGATATATCTTAATTTTGATTGTTATACTTTTTGAGAGATTTAAATTTTTTTAGCATATTTCCTTTTATCCCTTGTTCAACAAAGTGCTGGCTCGGGCCCTTCGACTACTCTCTTAAGCATATCGTCATCAGGGTCCATATCAAATTCAGAAAAATTACCGCATTCAGGACAAATTACTCCTGCATACACTGCTTGAATATATCCTTTATCAGATGGATCCGATAAATCCCAACCAAACTTCTTTAAAATTTTCTCTCCTTCAGGCGTATAAATATCAGGAAATTTTTTTGCAGAAGCATAAAACTCACAGTTATCACAACGTATTTTATTAATAATTATGTATTCTGCCATAATCATAAATATAAACTGTAAATTTATAAATTTATCGCCTTCGCCAACACTCTGCGGTTTCCTTTGGAAACCTTATCACTTTTATGCAATTAGTGAGTGGTCGTTGAACACTAGTTTAAGTGAAAAGTAAAGCCCTGTCAGTTATCTTACTTTTTCTTTTCATTCTCTTCCTTTAATTGTGCCAGTTCTGCAGCTTTTCCTATCTGGATTGTTGCAAATACAGCAATTACAGTCACGACAACTGCATAGACAAGCATTGCAGGTATTGTTTCTGATGTTCCGAAGTAATGCTTGAAAATTGCTTTGATTGTGTCATTCCAGGCAAGCGCAGCAACCAGACCGAATGCAGCAGTAATCAAAGTTGCCAGCTTTTCAAGTATAGCTCTATGCATTGTTACACCTTATATTTTATTGGTCAATGGTAAAATATATAATATTATGTTTTTTTGATAGTATTATGAAAAAATTGGAGAAATCTATCAGGATATCAAAGATGTTTTAGTGCCAAAGATTAATGAAGCAGCTATCCTTGTAGGCGTAAGTGCTGCTCTTAGTCTTGCTTTGTATGATATAGGAAAAGATATTTATTTTGATAATGGAACTATTGATTTTCTGTTTAATCTGACGCCGATTGCACCTCAGATAGCGATTTATTTCGTTCCCAGAGCGATGAAACTGTATGGTTATATTTTTGAGAAAGAGACAGATTTGGCTGATGCTATTTTAGGAATTACAAGATCTTGACCTGGACACCCGGGGCTTTGAGCTCTACAAGCTTTCTGAATTCCTCGGGGTCTGCGTCTGTGCCTTCTATAGTACCGTAATGTATCGGGACAACTACTTTAGGCTTTATGTTTGATACAGCTACTGCGGCTTCTTCAATATTCATCGTATAAGTGCCGCCAATCGGGAGGAATGCGATATCTATGTTTTCTGATTCCAGGTATTTCATCTCAGGAATCTTGTCTGTGTCGCCAGCATGGTATACTATAACCCCTCCTGTATCAATTATGTATCCTACACCAAGACCTTTTGTATGGAAATGCTTGCCTATATTGTATGCTTCAACTGCTTTGATTTTCATATCACCGACTATTGTTGGCTTTCCGGGGCTGAGTTCTACTACATTTCCTGCAATTTTTGATAGGCATGACCTGGCTGCAATTATTTTTGTGCGCTCATCAGAGATATCTTTTATCTTTACAGGGTCGCAGTGGTCATAATGGCTATGCGTTATAAGTATAAGGTCTGCAATAGGCGGGTTTTCGGGAAGAATGAATGGATCTATGTATATAACTCTGTCACCTGAAAATATTATTACTGTTGCATGCCCTGGACGCGCAACGGAAATGCCACCAATTGTGTATTTTTCCATAATACCACTAAGATTACATAATATAATTGTCTATGAATTCTTATATATTTAATCTAACATTTGAGAAATAATCAATGAAAAATCATACTTGTAAGCATGGCAATAAAAGCGACAACAAGGGTGACTAATACGAAAATATGCGAGGATTCAAACTGGAAGAGTGGATTTTTGTATCTTTCATAAACGAACTCCTCACCCTGCCGTCCTGCAAAACACCACCCATTATCCTTAAGCGCTTTTGCTTTGTGAGATACTTCAGGATCCAGTGAATCAAGCAAAACTATGTTGCTTCTTGTGCCCATAAGAATACTTGTATGACTTGATATATATTATTTTGCAGAAATCGTTATCTTATGATGAATGACTTGTCAATTACAGCATCGTTTATCCCTGCAAAGATTTTAAGAGTTACTGATTTTTCAGTGTATGTCATATCCAGACCAGGATGCAACTGTCAAATCCCTCAGACTAAAAAACAATATAAACAGAAAAAAACAAGTACTCTTATATGTTCAGTGAGAGTGAGAAGAAGACGCTGGAGAAAATGTTCAGCAAAAGCATTGAAATAATCAATTCTGTCACTATGGAGAACGGTGCCATACTTGCAAGCCCACCCGGGCGGAGGTACCCTTATGTATATCCGCGAGACACAATGCTTATACTACGGGTACTGCTTAAGTTTCAAGAGACTAAAAAAGTCAGGAAAACACTTGAGTTCATACTGAATCTTGTGGGCGAAACAGGCGAGTGGTACCAGAGATATACAAAAGACGGCATCTCTGCAAGCTACAGGCCGTCACAGGTAGACTGTAACGGTCTTGTCCTTTATATGGTAAAAAAATATTATGATGCCACTGGCGACAGAAAATTTCTTGAGAAGCACTGGAGACAGATTTATCTTGGAACACGATTTCTTGAAGAGCATTATATAAAAGAGGAAAAGCTTGTATTTTCCATGAATTCCATACATGAATGGCCGCCGATGGAGGCAGGCTTTGAAATATGGGCCAATGTGTGTGCTCATGCAGGTTTCAAAGCTGCCTGTGAAATCGCAAAATTGCTTGACAAGACTGAAGATGCCACAGTCTGGTGCAATATTGAAAAGAACCTTAAAAAGGCGATTATGACAAAGATGGTCAAGGACGGGCATTTTATAAAGCTTACCAATATGACAAAAATATATGACGCTGACATATCAGAGCTTGGCGCATATATACTTGACATACTTCCTGCAGATGACAGGATAATGAAAAACAGCGCAATAAATATTGAGAGACACCTTTACGACAAAAAGCTTGGAGGCATACACAGGCATATGGAAAAGTACGGCAGGCCTGGAAGGAACAATGGAGGGTATGGACCATACAGCATGTATACCGGGTGGATGGCACAGTATCATGTTGACAAAGGAGAGCCAGAGAATGCGAAAAAATATTTTGACTGGTTCATAAAACATAACAGAGGTGGGCTTATACCTGAGCATATAGCTACAAAAAGAAATTTCCTTATCTGGCAGAAAGAGGCAAAAGAGATAGGCAGGTATTACAAGAGCGGTCGGAAGGAAGAGAGTGAAAAGGTTATGAAATCAAAAGATTTCAGGGAAAACAGCCTTGCATACTGGGTAATGCCTCTGACATGGGGGCATGCTGAATTTATGCTCGCATACTATAAACTGAAGAAGAAAGGATTAATCTAATATAAGTTTTTCTAGTGCTCTGCTCCAGCCTTTCGGCCCCTCAAGATTTGTCCTTATAGCTTTAAAATCCACTTTCAGTTCCGGGTGGGCTGAGTTTTTCACAATTACAGGCATGTCTACATTTTCAAGCATAGGCATATCATTTATACTGTCACCAAGACCTATTGTCTTTATCTTTATACTATTTTTTTTGTATTCTTTCCTGAACAGATGAGATATGATTTTTACTGCTTTTCCCTTGTCGCTTTTTCCCATGATGTGGCAGTAACGCCCGCCTTCAGTGAACCTGTATCCCGCTTTTTCTATAATAGCCTTGACCTTGCCAGTGTCTTTCTTGTCAAGTATTTTGAAGGCTTCATCATATTCCCTTTTCTTTGCATACACTGCATCTTCTTCTTTCAGGCCTGAATCTTCTGAAAGCTCTTTTGCTGACATGTCTGAAAATGAAGTTATCCTGATACCTTTGGCTTTTATCCTGTCCAGGACTTCTGCAAGGATTTCTATGCCTGTGCCAAGTTCTATAATGTTATATCTTCTGGTCTTTTGGGTGAAATCGTATCTGGTGCTGAAATATTTAGCAGGAATAAATATAGCCCCCCCATTCTCTGAGATAAAAGGACTTTTTATATCCAGTTCTTTTCTTAATTTCTCTATCTCTGAACGGGTCTTGCTTGTGCATATTACGATAGGTATCTTTCTCTGCTTAAGCTTATTGATTGTCTTTATGGCATCAGCATAAGAATATGTATAATGGTCTATAAGAGTGCCGTCAAGGTCTGTGAATATTATTGCCGTCTCTTCCAGCCTCTTATCTTCTGCCATTGAAAAACCACTCCGTATCTATGCAAAATATTCTGATATACAGCAAGACCTGCCATAAGGAATGCTTGCAAAGACAGCTACAAAAATACTGTCTTTTGTAGGCATAGCTATATTTGTGCCAAAGAGATATATAATATTTTTAGTGAAAAACATTACTGATTGATTCTGAAAGACTTGTCTACCACAACATCGTCTATACCTGCAAACACTCTAAGCGTTACCGGTCTTTCATCTCCCTGATAAAAGAAGAATTGGTACTCACCTTTCCCTACTCTAGTCAGATAATTTACTGATTTTTCCGGATATGTCGTGTCATGATTTAGGCTGGTGACATCCGGCATGAAGACATATTCTTTTCCTGATTTAAGATACAATACTGCTGAAATCTTTACATTTTTGGGTATATCACTATCTGATATATATATTCTGAAGCGCAGGAAATCCTCAACTTTTTCTGAATCATAAGTTATTTTTATCATAAGGCATCATAGTAAGATTATAGAAAATTAAGTGTTCAGTTTTGTTAAAGCCATCTTATGTGCCTTGAAATAGTTTTCGGCAAGATTGTCCCAGCTTACAAGTGCTGAAATGTGTTTTGCATTGTGCTTCTGGACTATTATTTCCTCCTCAGACATTGTTGTCACTTCATACATAATATCTGAGAGATCTGAAACAATTGCCCCGTATTTCCTGCCGCGGCGCTTTAAAATCCTTATTCCCTTATCTGTGTTTTCATTTATCTTTGTTGATATATACTGGCCAAAGCCGGCAAGGTCTGTGGTCAAAGATATACATCCGTGCGCTGCAGACTCAACCGGTGTGTATCCCCATGGCTCATAATATGAAGGAAATACTGCAAGAGATGTTGCAATAAGCATGGAGTTGTAATCTATTGAAAGCAGACGGTCTGCAGAAGAAAGATATGCAGGATAAAATATTACCTTTACTACATCTTCTTGCCTGTTCAATAGATTATTGCGCTTAAGCTGTTCAAGTATCATGTCGTCATTATTTGGATAGTTTAGCTCAAGGGCACATAGAGGCGGATTTTTACCTGCGCGAGACCTGAAAGCAAGGGTGAACTTTTTGAATTTTTTTACGCACTGGCTTTCCAGATATTTCAGAAGCTCTTTGTGCATATGGTCTCCATTAGCCAGGGATCGCATAAGATTCCACTTGACTTGGGGAAGTATTTCATCAACATGATCTTCCATCTCATTGTACAGGGAGAAATTTTCAAGAATCTCACGGTTTTCACCTCTTATATCAGATGGTATAGCTATAAATACGAAAGTGTGCTGCTTGTACTTTTCAGATTTAAGCTTTTCATTAAGCTTTCCAAGAGAATCTATGAAAATATCAAGACCTTTGTTGTGATATTCATACCTGCCAGAGATGAACATTATTCTGGGGTCTTTGAGATTTACGTTGTAATACGGCTCAAAATATGCTGATAGGAATGAGAGCACTTTATCTTTCTCAATCTTGTGCTGATAAGATAGCTTTTCCATTGCCGGGAACTTTGCCATATCAAGACCGTTTGGAAGCGTTATGTCCGGCTTTTTCCCCAGTATAAATTCTGCCTCTCTTGCTGTTGTCTGGCTCACTGTCGAAAATATGGTGCAGTTTTGGGCGCATGCAATCTCAGTCAGGTGCTTTGCCTGGACATTGTATTTATATGCGATCTTTGGATCTATTGTCTTATTGTTTTTAAGGCCATCTTCTATCATATCGGCAAGAGCTTCACCCCTGCTTGCTATTGACCTTCCGAGCATTGTCGCATGGACTGTGAATACTGTTGCTATCTTTACATTTTTGCTTTTCAGGTATAGGAGTGCGACACCTGCCATCCATTCATGGAACTGGGCGATGATGTCTGAGTTCATGCAGTTTTTCAGCCTTTCCAGAAGCATCCCTGCTGCATAGCTCCATACGACTGGTTCTTCAAACCATGAATCTGCGTTGAGTGAATCTATTTTATTATGGTCCCATAGCTGTTTTTTGATGTCGTTGCACTTATGCATAAAATCTTTTACATCAATGAGAATGCATCTTGGGTTTCCTGGTATGTTCCAAACACCATAGTAACATTTTATCCCTTCCTTGTCAAGGTCGTCAAATGTGTTTCTTAACTCAGCCGGATCCTTGCTTATGAATTCATACTGCGCCTTGTTCCTGTCATAAAAGCCTATCGTATAATAATTGCTGCTGCCATAATAGTCCTGCATCTGGGCTACTTTTGAAGCTATCACTGTATATATCCCACCAACTTTGTTTCCTATCTCAAAAGAGACTTCAAAGAAGAATGGTCTTTTTTTTGTCATTTTTTAAGCACCGCTAAGTGAAGATATAAGCGTTGGGCATACTGTTTACAATATCTATTTATATTCTGTATGTATATATAATTGTTATGGATGGTTTTGTTGTTGAAAATAAAAAATACGAAGACAAGATATACGCACAAAAAGGATTCAAGAGTTTTCTTTACAGATATACAGACTCAGGGTTTCGCACAAAGTGGTGCGGTTTATGGGTTCCACCCATAAAAATACTTGATTATTATGCATATAAAGTAAATGGACAATGGCTTGACATAAAAAACCAGAGCAGGTTTGTCCTGGAAAAAGAAAGAGGCGTGCATGAGTATAATCTTAAGGACACGGGAATCAAAGTTTCCGAGACTGTCTTTGTCCCGCTGGATAAGAAAAGCATGATATCTGTTCTTGAAGTCAAAAATTCAACTGAAGCGGATAAGAAAGTGACTGTGTTTCTTGAGGCTGCTGTGAATATAAGGACAAAAAATGAGAACTGGCATACCAGAGGCTATAAGGTTCAGTTCAATCATGTGCGCAGGAGCGTGGATATTGATGCTGAAGATATTATAGGCCATGTGCGCATAGGTATGGGCAAGACAGATGATGTGTCTTTTGACTTTACAAGAAATGATGTGTACAAGGACCATTATCCTGGCGAAAAAGAGAGATGCTTTATCCCTGGCAGAATTGAGGTGAAAATTAATCTCAAGGCTGCGCAAAGTAAAAAGATACCGTTCATATTTTCAGGGAGCGAAATATCCCCTGAAGACCTTTCTAAAAATTATGATGAATCCATACACAACTGGGAAAAGATGATTGAAGATAAAAGCATGCTGCTGTCAAAACTGTTTACATCTGAAAGGATTGAGACACCTGACAAGAAACTGAATGCTGCATTTTCATGGAGCAGCGTGAATCTTGTAAGCCTTCTGCACACAGGCACATATGATTTTGGGCTTTTTGCAGGAGTTCCATGGTTTCTTAGGTTCTGGGGAAGAGATACATTATGGTCTGTCTTCGGGCTTGTTGATGTCGGTGAATTTGATGCTGCAAAAGAGTGCATTTTAAACATTGCTCACAGATATGATAAAAAAATTGCTACTGTTGTGGATCTTGAAGGAAACTGTGAATATTACAGCGATGATACAGACCCGCTTTTCCTGCTTGCTTTGGATTATTATATCAAGAATACAGGAGATACTGATTTTGAGGCTGAAATAAAAGAGGTATGTGACAGCATAAGGAAGAATCTTAAGACTGATGAAAAAGGGCTTGTGATTACAAACAGTAAAGGCAGCTGGATGGACTCATACGACAGGTATGGGACACCTATTGAAGTGCAGTCTTTGTGGATTGATGCGCTTAAGGATAAAGACAGCAAGAGAAGCGGGGTGCTTAAGAAAGCTATGGATTCTGTGTTCTGGAACAAGCTTGAAAACTTTCCAAGAGATACAGCAACTGATGATTCAATGACTGTCAACTGTGTTGTGCCTGTTATGCTTGACCAGTTTTCAAAAAGCCACAGCACAATCACACTTAACAGAATCGGTGAGGAATTCATGACAAAATATGGTGTTCGGACAAGGTCTCCTTTCTCGCATGAATATGGCTCATCTGAGTATCACAAGGGTGCCTCATGGGGGCTTACAACTGGGCTGACTGCTGCTGCAAGCTTTGCACATGGGATGACTGATGAAGGATTGGCATGTGTGAAGTCTATGGCATATGAAGTTGGTGATAATCAGGTATCTGCAATGGCAGAGTGTGTTGATGCTGATACTGGACGCAATCTGGGAGCTACCATGCAGGCATGGTCGCATGCATTGTATATACATGCTATAGACAGGTATATGTTCGGCATTGATGTTGACCTTAAGAAGGGAGTTATTAACTTCTGCCCGCAGATCCCTGTCAAATGGAAATCTGTTGCACGATTTGGGAAGAAAATAGGGTATTATTCTATGAACCTGCGCATTGACAAGGACAAGACAAAGATTGAGATGAAAATTGTGTTCACTTCTGAACCGAAAGTCAAAGGTTCTGTCAAATTCCCTTATGTAGTCAAGAGAATTGTTGCCAATGGGAAGACTGTCAATGATAAGACTTGTGAGTTTGACCTTATGAAAGAGAATACTATTGTCGGGTTTTTTTGATCCTCTTATTTTTTATCCTGGTCAGAATCTTTTCTTCTAAAATATTTTCGTATCCTGCGAACACAGGGTCCTAAACCTCTTCCGGTTCTAGGCCCTTTTCCTTCCGGCCCTGTTCTATCTCTATTTGGCATTATATCTACCTCCACCCATCACAGGTAATGAATATATATTCATTATGCTTTATAAAGTTTGCGGTAGTGTCAGTGTATGATTAAAAAATCAGAAAGAATACTTATTTTTGTATATCTTGTATCCAACAACGATTATAATCAATAGAACCATAACAACTTTCAATATGTTTTCTTTTAATTTCTGGACGATGTTATCTCTTGGAAGCTCTCTTGTTATTGATATGCAAGCACTAGTCTCCTGGCTGCATGTTTCAAACTGGTTGCAGGCACAGTCAGATGCGCATGACTTGCAGTTCTCGCCTAATTCTGGCTGGCACTCATCATTACCACAGTATGTATGACCATAAGTTGTTGCAAGGACATAGGGCGCCACACCAGTTATGCTTGTGCCTTTAACCTCTACTGTCCATACACCAGTCATTGTATTTTTGACAGCACAACCGGATGCAAAAGAAGTACAGGTCACTGTCGTGTCATCTGGGTCTGTAATACTGGATACGACTACATTGTCGCCAGACTGTTTTTCTATAAGGGAAATTACGATAGGGATCTCTGTATCTGTCACATCCAGAAGGTATGTCTGGATTTCATCCTGCTCTATATTATCTATGTATTTAATCTCCTGCGTTGAAATTTTAGTAAGATTATAGTTTGAAGAAAAATTGATATCTCCTGCGCCTTCAAGAGATGCAAGCTGGACAATCCATTTGCCTTCTGCAGTATTTCCCGGACTTAAGGAATATAGACGCACATTTTTCTCATCACCTGCGGACTGGGATGTTTTTGTGACGATGTTTGCAGACACGATTCCAAGCTCTATGTTTGTCTGTGAGTCCTGCCAGTCTGCCACTGCAACCATGTGCTCTTTATCCTGCGTCTTTATGTATGTCTCGTAGAATATGATGTTATTTGCTTTAAGATTCTGTGTAATTGTGTAGTCTTTGGGTTCATATGTGTGATGCGTGCTTATAAAATTGAATGGTGCTGTTCCTGTTATGGAACTTGCGGAGATGTCAACCAGCCATATCCCTTCTTCGGGATCCTGTATTGCGCATCCTGTTTCAAATTCTGTGCAGCTTACTCCTAATCCTGACGGGTTGAATACTTTTGATATGTCAAGAGAGTCACCGGACTGCTTCTCTATAAGTGAAAGGACAAGAGGGGTGGATGTGTCTGTTACCTGTATTGGATATTCTTTTGCCTCATCTACTTTTCGTATCTCATCTTCTATAAACTGCTGAGTCCTGACTTCATCAAAATAGCCGTAGTTTGAGTAAAGAGTTATGGATTCTGTACCTTTAAGTGAACGCATCAGGACAATCCATTTTCCCTCTGCCTCATTACCCGGCGCAAGATAGTATGTGCTGACAGATGTTTCATCTTCAGTAGATATATCTGATGCAGTCTTTAAGTTCGGTGATATGATTGAGACATCATATTTTGCTGCATAATCATTCCATTGCCCAATTATCCCAAGATGATTCCTGTCTGATGTTGATATGTATTTTTCAAAAAAAGTCATAGAATACTCTGCCATGTCATATCTCAGGCTTGTATAATCATTAAGCTCATATACATTGTAATATACCTGCCAGCTATTTATCAGGTATGATGCCTGGACATTTATTTCTCCTGTACCATATATCTTGTCACCCTGGACTTCCACAAGCCATGTACCTTCTATCGGGTTGTATATCCTGCAGGACTTGAGGATTTCACCTGCACAGTCTGCACCGTCTATCTTGTTCCCTATAGGGTCATAGATTCCAAGTATAGTTATCTCATCGTCTGGTATTGTCTGCACCAGATCTAACTGATGAAGAGATACTGTAATTGTCAGTGCATCCTCTTTTGTGACATCTATGAGGAAGAAGGCTTTGTCACCTTCGCTTACCTGTCCCACTATCGGTGCGTATATATCTGATGCATATATGGGCGATGTTAGAAATAAGAGAATCATTAATGTAAGAGATATGAGTCTTTTTATGTGCATAAGATATAATTGTGTATCTTGTGTATATATTGGTTTTGGAGGGGTGTCAATTTTTATATTCTAGCAGGCACCAATTAGAATCATGAATGGTATCATGTATGTAGTTCTCGCACAATTATGCTTTGCATTTATTGGCGTGTTTACAAAATATATAGGAAATTCAATCGATTCTGTAAGCCTTAGCTTTTTCAGGGTTCTTATTGCGTCTGTGTTCCTGCTTTTGTTTGCGATAGTTATGGGAAAAACAAAACAGCTGACGATAAGCAGGAAAGATATTGTCCCTTTTTTAATTCTTGGTGCAATGTTTGCGCTTAATTTTGTGTGCTTTATTGCTGCATTCCATTATACTACACTCTTGGAAGCGGGGCTTATGTGTGCTGTGTTACCAGTATTTGTATATTTCATGGCTGCAAAAGTTCTGAAAGAAAAGATAAGCACCAATGGCATTGTGGCTTTGATTGCTGTTGTTTTGGGAATATATATAATGAATTTTACAGGGCTTGACAATTCGCATCTGCTTGGAAATATCCTTGTAATTGTATCGTGTGTTTTCGGGGCAGGCATGATAACTTATATGAGACTTGAAGACAGGGATCACAGCTCTGTAAATACAACATTTTGGGTGATGGTCTTTGCATCAGTGCTTCTTTCTCCAGTATTGCTATGGTTTGATTTTGGCGCTGTCCAGTTTGGCATATATACATCTGTCATCCTTCTTGGTGTAATCTGTACTGGTATTGCATATCTTTTCGTAGCAGATGCATTGAAATCTGTTGAGGCAGGGAAGTATTCAATACTTGCAATAATATATTTCGCTATTATTTCAATCGGGCTTGGTGTCGGATTATTTGGGGAGCAGTTTACTGGCAGTATGGTTATCGGAGGCTTACTGCTGATGGCATCTGCGCTCGCGATACATTATGAGAAATATCCGCTGCCGGGTGTTAAATTTCTTGGGATGATTGGACAGAGGATTAAGATGATGAAGTGAGATTGTCTTTAATCATTTTCTTTGCAAGATACTCAAGCTGGGATATCGCTTTTATCATACCTTCAAATGCTTCGGGAGGTGTGCCGTACGGGCTGAAATACTTGTGGACGTCGCCATCGCCCCAGTGCTTGGTGCACATGTAATATAGGTGGTCAGATGTCTGGAGAAATCTCCATATTGATATGAGTTTGAGGTCATTTGCCTCTTTTACAATCTCACCTACTCTTTCCAGCTCTGCAAAAATCAGCTTTTGCATGTTGTTTCCAAGCCATGCAGACGGGTCGCGCTCAAGGTCTGCCCAGGATATTGTGTCAAAGTCAGAGACATTTATCGCTCCACGGACAGGGTATCTGTTCACTATTTCTGTCGGAGTTGCAAAGTCCATGTGATCCCATTTCAGTATCTGTTCGGGAAGCGCTTTTAAGAAGTGAAAAATCCCTGTGTCTTCCCACTGGTGCTCACCGAAGGTCTCGTAGTCCATGAAAAGGTTTATTGTCTCACCCTGGCAGGCTGAAAGCCAGTTTGAGTATTTTTCTGCTGTCAGAGGCCATCCAGAGAACCATCTTGCTGAAAAGCGGTATGACATGTCATCGCTGAGGCGGTAATGCCGGAGGAGGATTGGTATCTTTGATCCTGATGTATTGTAGATATGCTCGGGAGATTTCCAGCCATCAAGTATCCATTCTATGCCTTCGCTCAACATACCTTTGAATCCCATTGACTCTACTGTCTTTGCGATTGAGTTGTTGAAGAGAAGTTCTGTATTCCTGAAAAAAGTCGGCCTGTAACCTATCTGGTCTTTTATCGCTTTTTTGTGCAGATTTACCTGAGACTGGAACTCTGGCCTGTCTGTACCTTGCCCCCAAAAGCTTGAGAGAGAATGGTGGTATGTCTCTGACAGGAATTCTACGCATCCTGTCTTTGCAAGCTGCCTAAATGATTCCATAAGGTCTGGTGAGAAGCGTTCCATTGAGTTTATCAATACACCTGAGAGAGAGTATGATATCTTGAATTTTCGTTTCTGGCCTTTGAAATTGTCTATGTTTTCAAGCATGAGGCGGTTTGCTGGATAATAGCATTTTGTGGCTACCTTTTCAAGAATCTGCCTGTTCTTGCCATCATCAAATATAGCAGACTCAAGAGTTTCCGGTGTCTTTGCATCACCTATATTTATAATATGCCCGGGAAAAAGACGCCTTGGCTGGTGGACCTGAAAATAAAAACATATGGAACTCATAAGCTATAACTCCTAGATTAGTTGACCCTGCATTTATTTAAATAGTATAATTTAATTAATCAGAATCTTCTGTGTTGTCTCCTGGAGGAAGTATTCCTGATGGTTTCCAACTGCTGTCAGTATATTCTGTAATGACAGAATTGTAGAGAGTATTTACTTTTTCTGTAATACCTGACCAAGTATAGCCTTTTGTGACCTTATTGTATGCGTTGCTGCACAAATCATTTACAAGGTTGCTATCCCCAAGAAGCCTGTTGATACCCCATGCAAGAGAATCTGAGCTTTCGGGCCATACCTTTAAGCCGTCAAGCTCGTGGCTTACTGTTTCTGCAAGACCTCCTGTGTCTGCGACTATTACTGTGGTGTGGCATGCCATTGCCTCAAGAGCTGTTATGCCGAAAGGCTCGTACCTGGAAGGGACTATGACAATATCTGAAAGATGCAGAAGCTTTTTGAGCGAATCATCATCTATATAACCAAGAAACAGAGTTTTGTCACCAACACCAATTTCATAAGCAAGCTTCTTTAACCTGTTCATCATATATCCACACCCTGCAAAGACAAACTTTGCATCCGGGTTTTTTGCAAGGACTGAAGGTATTGAGCCAACCATTATATCTACGCCTTTTTCCCAGACGAGCCGGCCTACATAAAAGATTATTGATTCATGAGGCATTGCATATCGTGACTTCTCTTTACTGTAATCAAAATCTATTTTCAACTGGTCCGCATCCACACCGTTTGGTATGACTTCTATCTTGTCATGAGGTATACTTAATGAATAAGATATAGAACGTTTCATAAATTCAGAGTTGCATATTATTTTCCATGACTCGTAGGCAAGCTTTTTTTCAAGAGAGTGTATCAGTTCCTGCCTGTCGCCGCTTATACCACCATATCTTCCGCTTTCCAGTGCGTGAAGGGTTGATATCATAGGAATCCTGTATATATGCTTGATCCCCACTGCTGCTGTTGCTACAAGCCAGTCATGTGCATGGATAAGCTTTACATCGCTATGCTCCCTCATCACTTCGCACGCTTTATTCTGCATCAGCATACTCATCTGAAGAGCCCATGAATGGAAATCTTCTGCAGGGATATAATCTGCGTTGAACCTGTATACATGTACTCCATTTCTGTTTTCGTAGCCGAAGTTGCCTTCAAACCCGCATGTCACAACTACTGGTTCCAGCCCCTGAGCCAGCTGGTTCTTTGTAAGCTCGTCTATGACTGTACCTATCCCGCCTACTTTATATGGGGGAAATTCCCAGGTAAGATGCATAATTTTCACTGTTCATACCCCCTATTGCCCCAGTTCTTTATGACCCACTTATAATCCCTTACCATCTGCTGAGTCCATTGCTTTTTCTGTGAATCTACAACATCAACTTTCTGAGGTTCAGGGGAATAACATTTTAACACTTCATTTTTGAGCCAGTCTTCATTTACGAAAACTTTTTGCGACTCTTTTGTGCCGCGCCATTCTATCTGCTTGACTGAATCTGTGTAGCTGTTATTTATGCCAGGAGTCCTGTTATGCTGAAGAGAATAAAAGTTTACTATAAGAGGCTTTTTGAAAGCTGCCTGAAGAGTGAGGCCGCATGGGAACATTTCCCACTGGTGAGCATGTATGAGATCCAGACCACCTTCTTTATAGTATATGTCTGCTGCTTTTCGGCTTATCTCCATAGCAAGGGTCAATGCCCAGGTAAGAGATGAATAAGTCTTTATCGGATTGTTGACATAATGTACTTTCACGCCGCCCATCTCTACTGTCTGGCTAGCTTTCCATGGGTCATAAGAGATTACATTTACATTCATATTCTTATCTGTGAGCCCATCAGCTAGAGCTTTGCAGTGAAGTGCCTGAGCGGTTATGTCTTTTGGAAGATATTCAGCAGATATCAGCAGGATGTTTCTTGGCTTGTTCTGTACTTCATGGTCTTCGGGATTAATCTTAAGCTGCCGTAGTATCTTCTTTAAAAGAAACTGATTTATCTCGTTTTCGTTCATAGGGGGCCACACTTCAAAAAATAGGGGAGGATATACTCTAAGATATGGTTGACAGATTATAAATATGTTTGTTTTTTGTGAGGAGGGGATTTTATAGATCTAAACAAATCCTGCAGTTATATCTGTAAGAGTAGTGAACTATTGCCTTAAGAGAAGTTCTGGCGTATCCTAAATTTGGATTGAGTGTAGCGAAATCGTATATCTGCTGTTAACGGAATCTCGAAGAGACCGAAGAGTTGAGGGGCTTTTGCAGTTTAATATCTAGCGAGCACAGATTGTCTGTTTCACTGTGCCATCGTTCAACACCGTGAATCTAACATCAAATGCAGGTATTGTTATATCGTATGAACCGTCGGGATTTTTATTTTCGTAATGTTCGATGTCATAGAATTTTTTATACTGCGTAAGATTGAGCGCCAAGTATGCATTCTCGATTACTTCATGTGCTTTATCTTTTGTATCAACAGGTATTAAAGTCAAATCAGTTTCTTGATAAACTACAGTGGTTTTACATTTTAATCCGGTTGTAATGTCAGGATTAAGAATTTCAGCTATTATGTAGACTGCGCCAATTAAAAAAAATGCAAGTACCAGAACTAACCATATTTTAGTTTTCTTTTCCATAATCATAATTTAATTGTATTTGTGTTAATAAATATTTGCAAAAGCCTCACAATTTCTGATAACACATATAATAAAAAATAAATCAAAGCCTACATTTCAGGACTCATCATTATCTGTCGCTGGCTGTACGTCCGGCTTTGTGATATTTTCAACTGTTATCTCGAAGATCAGGGTCTTGCCTGCCATCTTTGAGTTAAGGTCAATTGTTATGGTGTCTTCGTAGACAGCAGTTATTAATCCTACACCATACATGGTTGTGATTTCCTGACCTTCTGTGACATCAATACCTATGTGTATCTTATCAGCTGTTGCTGTGATTTCTGCAGGCCCGAAAAGTGTCTGTATTGTCTGTCCTTCTCCTGGGTTCTGCATGATTGTTATTGTGGTCTCGTTCTTTGCTGTCGCTGTGGAGTTCCATGTTGTCTGTGGCAGGATTATTTCATCACCTACATCTATAAGATATTCAAGAGTTATGTTTTCTGACCCTATCGCCACTACAGAAAAGTTCCATGGAAATAATTCGTAACTGAGAGTATCGTTAATGACTGGCTCTTTTAAAAATACATTTTCAAAGTCTTCTGACGGTATTTCAAACTGACGGGCAAGATAGACCATTCTGTCTATGACTGTTGATATGTTTATTATCATTGAGGGGTCTTTCGGACCGTATGCTTCTTCGGGCGGCAGTGTGACTGTCTTTGTTTCTCCTACCTTCATTGCGACAACTGCATTGTCAAAACCCTGTATCATCTGCCCTGCACCTACCATGAATGTGAGGGGTTCATAAGATCTTCCTTCCTGGTATAAATCATTATCTTTTGCAATCTGCTCGTAGCTTGTATCAAAGATTTCACCATCTGTGAATGAACCTATGTAATTTACTGCAACTGTATCTCCCTGTTCTATTGCCGGACCTGTCAGGGTGATTGGGGTGTTTGTTGGTGTGATGTCTGCGGGTGATTCAAGGTCAAGATTTTGAGATACTGTGAATAATACAAGTATGATAAATGCTGCTGCGAGAAATAATGCAATCATCTTTTTTGTGTTTTGAGGGGACTCCCTCGAGGCGTCAGAGACATTCACACCTTTGGTATGAAGCCTGCTATTTTTTATTGTAGTTTTTTTTGTTGGTGCTTTTTTTACTGGTTTTTTTGTGGATGCTCTGGCTTTAGCTGCTTTTCGAGGGGACTCCCTCGAGGCGTGAGAGACCTTCATGCCTTTGGCATGAGGTC